>CAZXWB010000120.1:0-5609 GCA_964644395.1 uncultured Hyphomonadaceae bacterium
GGCCGACTTTGTGGCCAACAAGATCGTTGATGCCAATGGAGATGGCGTTCTCGATACAGTCCTGTACCAGGAGGGCGGCTCCGCTGACGACAATGTCACCGGCGTGCGCGGCGGCAATGACGGGCTGAACCAGGCCAAGTTGCTTGTCGGCAATCCGGTGCAGGTCTATTCTTCCGGCTACCGCAACACCTATGACGTGCTCGTCACCGAGGATGGCCGGAAATACACCTATGACAATGGCGCCAATGGCGGCTGGGGCGGCGTCGCCGTCACCAATCCCGACGGGACGGTCACCAACCAGCCGAACAATGTCAACGAGACGCAGAACTTCGACAATCTCCATGAATTCGACGAAGGCTTCCATGGCGGCCACCCGAACCCGACCGTGGCCTCCGGCGCGGCTGCCGGCCTCTGGACATCGCCGACCGAGAATGGTGGTACGTCGCCGCTGCCCATCAACGACTGGCGCGAGCTGAGCGATACGCCGCTGCCGAGCGATCCGAACAATCCTCAGGAAGACGACGGGCTCGTCCTGCCGGCGGACTGGGACGAAGTGGTCGACCCGGCGCTGATCAATCCCGATGCCGGGGTCTACAATGAGGGCGGCTCGGTTGCCGACGGGGCGCTCGACGCCGACAAGGGCTCCTGGAACGGCCTTGCCGAATACACCGGAACGGCCTTCGGCGGCCAGCTCGAGGGCGCCATCCTCGTCACCAAGACCGGCGGCGACGTGAAGTGGATCCAGCGTGACCAGTTCGGGGACATCAGCGTCGTGGCCAAGAATGGCGGCTCGCTGAGCAACCCGGACACGATCATCGAGGCGGAAAACCAGGGCATTGTCGGCGACACGGGCAAGGGCAACACGCTGGGCATCGACGCGGTCGGTGACACGGGCGTCGACGGGCTGGGCAAGTTCAACAACACGATCTGGGTCGGCTCGCTCGGCGGCGGGGACAAGATCACCATCTTCGAGGCCGGCGGCGAACCGGCCGGCGCCGATCTCGACAAGGATGATGACGGGATCGATCACATACTCGATTATTATGATTTCTCGTCCGAACAGGGTGTCGATCACCTGCTCGACACCGCATTCGGCACGACGACCACGGTCAATGCCGGCGAGACCCGGGTCTACAACCTGTCGGCGGAATCCTATCCGCTGAGCGCGCCCGGCGGCATCGGCCAGCTCGGTTACATGGTCAATCTGACTGATCCTTCGGCAGAGGGCGGACTGCTCTCGGCCGACGAGAACGTCATTCCGGGCGGCGCAGGTTCCGGACTACAGATCAAGGACATTCGTTCGGGCACCGCCAAGGGCGACGCGAACGACCAGAAGGACGCGCTGACCTTTGCGGTGACGCCGGGAGACGACGCCGGGCGGCTGGAAATTGCCACCACCATGAACGCCATCCTCGCGGGCTTCTACCAGGACGGCTCGGAGGCCGGGCTGCAGATCGGCACGGGCGACCAGTTCAGCTTCATGAGCCTGGTGCTGGCCTATTCCGGTACCGGCACGCTGGAAATGGTGCTGCACTACGAGGAGGGCGACGCCCAGCAGGCCACCGAGAGCGTCGACGTCTCCGGCCTGCTCCAGGACATTGACGGCACCGAGCGCCTGCCCGACACCGCCGTCGTGGAGTTCGCCTTCGACGTGGACACCATCACAGGTCTCGTCACGCCGAAATTCCGGATCAGCCCCGACGGCAACCCCTCCGGTGCTTTCACCGAGATGACGCCGGTCCAGGCGACGGGCGACGTGCTCGATGCGATCCAGGGCAATTTCGAGGTCGATGGCGTTCCACACCCGCTCGCCTTCGGCAATATCGGCACCTCGGCCATCGATCCCTCCGCACCGGCGGGGGGCAATGAGTCCGAGAACGTCAACGTCACCTATGACGAATTCACGGTGACGGGCTTCGCCCCTCAGGTGGACGCCTTCGTGGTCATCTCGGGCGGTGATGTGACCGTGGACGAGGCTGACGCCGGCACCGTGGGGCTCACACTCGAGTTGCAGGACGAGTTCGGCAATCTGCTGACGCTCGCCAATGACGTGACGGTGGACGTCTCGCTGGCGGGCAGCGCGACCCTGAGCGACGATTTCACGATCAGCCCGGTGTCACCGGTCACGATTTCGGCCGGCACGTCGAGCGTTCCGCTCACCGTTTCGATCATCGATGACGACCTGCCGGAGTCCGATGAGACCATCGAGATCGGACTCGACTCGATCGATGCCGGCGGGCTCGCCGTGATCGGCAAGGTTGGTGCCGACGCCGCCACCATCACCATCGACAGCGACGATGCGGGCAATGTGCTCTACCGGGTGAATGCGGGCGGCGCGGAAGTCGCTGCCGCTGCAGACGACCCGATCCAGCTGCCCTGGGCCGCCAACACCGGGACCGGCGCGAATATCGTGACCCCGGAGGGTGTCTCGCTCAATATCGGCAATATCAGTACCCATACCGGCGCGCTTGTGCGTGATGATTCACTGCCTGATTATGTGCCGGATGCGGTCTTCACCCAGGAGCGCTGGGACCCCGATTCCAACCCGGAAATGCTCTGGAGTTTCGATGTCGAGCCCGGCGAATATCAGGTGAATCTCTTCATGCGCAACGGCTTCGACGGCACCTCGGCCGCTGGTCAGCGCGTCTTCGACATCGAGATGGAAGGCACGGAGGTCTTCTCCGACATCGACCTCAGCGACACCTATGGTCACCTGACCGGCGCCATGCTGACCCAGACGCTCACCGTCACCGACGGCTCGCTGGACATCGAGTTCCTGCATGACGTGGAAAACCCACTGATCAATGCCATCGAGATCGTCGAGATCTCGACCCTGGCCGGCAGCGTCGCGGAGGTCTCCGTGGCCGATGTGACCGTCAATGAAGGCGACGGCACCGCCACGGTCACGTTCAGCCTGAGCGCGCCGGTCACCGAAGGCCCGGTGACGGTGCCCTTCACTGTCACCGATGGCAGCGCGACCGCCGGAATCGATTTCTCGGTCAGCCCAGGCCCGCAGGAGGTTGTCTTCGACGGCAGCCAGACCGCCACGGCGACCTTCATCATTCAGGATGATGTCGACGAGGAAGGCACCGAGGACTTCACCGTTGCCATTGACGGTGACAACATCTCTGCGCCGACCGACGCCACTGTGACGGCAAGCGCCACCGCTGGAAGCGCCACCGTCACCATCGCCGACAATGACCAGCCGCCCCTGAGCGATGGCCAGGTGCTCTACCGCGTCAACGCCGGCGGCCCGGAGATCGCTGCGACCGATGACGGCCCGGCCTGGGGCGCCGACCAGGGCAATTTCGGTACCGCGGGCAACAGCCCATACCTCACCGCCGTACCTACGGGTAACACCACCTACAACAATGATGAGGGCAGTTCCTATCCCGGCAATGTGGAGAGCGCCATTGGCGTGCCCGCGAGCACGCCGCTCAGCGTCTTCGATACCGAGCGCGGCGACCGCGGCGCCGCCGCGCCGACCATGCAGTGGGCCTTCCCGGTGGGGGCCGATTTCGGCCTCGCCGAGGGCGACCAGGTCGAGGTGCGCCTCTACTTCGCCGAGATCTTCGGCGGGATCGAGGATGCCGGCAATGATGCCGATGGCGACGGCACAGGGGCCGGAAACCGCGTCTTCGACGTGGCTGTCGATGGCGTCGTGCCCAGCCAGTTCGACGATATCGACCAGTTCGCCATCGCCGGTCCGAACACCGGCTTTGTCAGGACCTACACCGCAACCGTCGATGCCGATGGCGTGCTCAATCTGGATTTCCTGAACGGCGCCGAGAACCCGGCGATCAAGGCCATCGAAATCGTCGCGGTCGAAGACGATCCCGCCCAGGACGTCACCATCACCGCGCAGGACATTTCCGCCGACGAGTCCACCGGCGAGATCACTGTTACCTTCTCCATCAGCGAGACCGTGACGGACGGCGACATCACCGTGCCTTTCACGCTGGCCGACGGCACCGCCGTGCTTGGCGATGACTATTTCGCCGCACCGGTCAGCGAGGTGACCTTCCCCGCCGGTGACGGCTCCGACCAGACCGTCGTGATCACCCTCAACAATGACGATCTCGTCGAGGACGATGAGAGCTTCACCGTCGAGCTCGGCACGCCCACGACCGCGCCGACGAATGTCAATGTCACCACCGTCAATGGCACCGCGACCATCATCGATGATGACGAGGCGACGCCGGGCGACGTGGTCGCCGCGATCAATGCCGGCGGACCGGCACTCACCCAGGACGGCATCGACTTCTCCGCTGACGCTTTCTTCGACAATGGCACCGACTTTGCCGACGGAGGCGGCGGCAATGGCGAGCAGCCGGTTTTCGACAACACGGTTTACGAGACCGAACGCTTTGGTGGCATCAATAATGGCACGATGTCCTACTCGATCCCGGTCCCGAACGGCGACTATACCGTTGAGCTCTATTTCGCCGAGATCTTCCAGTCCACGAGCGGAACACGCGTCTTCGACGTCACCGTCGAAGGCCAGACCGTGCTCGATGATTTCGACATCCTCGCCCAGACCGGCGGGGACATAAATCAACCCGTCGTGTTTACCGTGCCCGGCGTCGTCTCCCCCGATGGTGGCGGCGATGACCCGACGACCATCGACATCGATTTCAGCGCCTCAACCGACAATGCCAAGATCAGCGCCATCGTGATCCGCGACGCCAACGGCAATGTCTATGAGCCGCCGCTCGATGACCTGTTCGGCACCGCTGTGGAGATCGCCGACACCGGCGATGCGCCGTCCGGCCCGGTGACCCTGGCTGAGGGCTCCAACGTCATGAGCGCCACCCAGGAGGGTGAGACTGGCCTGAACGAGTTGCGCGACCGTGACTATTTCACCGTCGAGGTGCCCGAGGGCTTCCAGATCACCGGCGTGGTCCTGGACGGCTATGATAACACCAATCCTGATCTGGCTGATGGCTTCCTCGCCTTCCAGGAAGGCGGTCAGGTGACCGTCAACCCGGTGACGGGCGAGAATGTCGACGATCTCACGGGGGCGATCATCTACGGCGCCGACGAGGTCGGCGATAACCTTCTGGACACCATGCGCGCGGGCTTTGACGATCCGGCAACCGGCAACACCCTGCCGGGCTTCGACCAGCCGCTGACCGGGACCTGGACCTTCTGGCTGAACCAGGGCGCCGGCCCGAGCACGGCGACCCTCGACTTCATCGTCGAGGCGCTGCCCGATCCCGTGGTCACCCTCTCCATCGCCGATGCGCCGACACTCGTGGAAAATGGCGATATCGACCCGACCACGCTCGAATTCCCCCTTGAGGCCTCCGACACGGCCTTCTCCGGTGATGTCACCATCACCTATGACCAGGGCGCCGGGACCGGCCTGACCCAGCTGGTGAGCTTCACCGACGGTGCCGGAACGCTCAGCATCGATGTGCCCTCCGATGACGCCGACAATGGCGAGGACTCTGTCTCCGTCACCCTGACCGGCGCCGATGACGGGACCACGGCTTTCGAGATCGACAGTGCGGCGGACAGCGCGACAGGTGTCGTCACCGAGGATGACGGCATTGATCCGAACGACATTGACGGTGACGGCATCGCCAACACCGACGATCCCTTTGCCT
>CAZXWB010000121.1:0-5590 GCA_964644395.1 uncultured Hyphomonadaceae bacterium
CGAAGGTGCAGGGCAATGCGGTGGACTTCCTCATGCCGCCGCTCTCCTCGCTGGAACTGACCATCGGCTTCATCGCCGGCGCCGCCACACGGGGCGCCATGGTGGCGGTGATCTCGGCCATCGCGATCCAGCTCACGGGCCTTGCCGACCTCACCGTGCGCCAGGCCTGGGCGATCATCTGGTTCGGGGCGATGGCGAGCATCATCCTGGGCGCCTTCGGGGCGATGGGCGGCATCTGGGCGGAGAAATTCGACCATCTGGCGGCGGTGACGAACTTCATCATCATGCCGCTCACCTTCCTGTCGGGCACGTTCTATGACATCCAGGTCCTGGTGGAGCCGTTCCAGAGCCTGTCGCATTTCAATCCCTTCTTCTACCTGATCGACGGATTCCGCTTCGGCTTCCTGGGCGTGGCGAACTCGAACCTGCTGATCGGAGCCGTGGTAACCGGCCTTCTGGCCGTGGCGCTCAGCGCCGGGGTCTG
This sequence comes from uncultured Hyphomonadaceae bacterium, assembly GCA_964644395.1. Lineage (GTDB taxonomy): Bacteria > Pseudomonadota > Alphaproteobacteria > Caulobacterales > Hyphomonadaceae > JBGSUF01. Next base: position 485 of record CAZXWB010000121.1, read on the forward strand.
GGCCATGTTCCGTTCGGGTTACAAGCTGAAGGCCTGAGAACCGGGACTGTGGCGCGCGCGGGGGCTTGCCAAGCGCGGCGAAACAGCCGCCACTGCGGCGATGGATAGAGCCTACCGAGAAGAACCGATCTCCGCTGAGAGTGCGCGCCCAGCGCCGGGCGGGCCGTTAGCGACGCTCTGGCGCTGGATCTGTGCCGGCCTTCTGCGGCTGGGTGGCTGGCGGATGGAGGGCGATTTCCCCGCCATCGAGAAGGCGGTCCTGCTGGCGGCGCCCCACACCTCCAACTGGGACGGCATCTGGATGCTGCTGACGGCGGGCTATTACCGCCGTAAGCTCCGCTGGATGGGCAAGCAGAGCCTGACCACGGGGCTGTTTGGCGGCCTCGTGAAATGGGCCGGCTGCGTGCCGGTGGACCGCAGCGGCAGCCGCGACATGGTGGGCCAGATGGTCGAGGCCTTCGCGGCACGCCCGGCCATGGTGCTCGCCATCCCGCCGGAGGGCACCCGGTCGCGCACCGAGGGCTGGAAGTCGGGCTTCTACCACATCGCCCATGGCGCCGGCGTGCCGGTGCTGATCAGCGTGCTTGACTATGGCACGCGCAAGGTGCGGCTCGCCGCCCTGGTCTGGACCTCGGGGGATTACGAGGCCGACCTGCCGCGCCTGCGCGCCTTCTATGACGGCGCGAAGGGCCGCCACGCGGAGAAGTTTTCGGGGTAGGGCGCTGATGCCGCAACATCTTCCCCCTCACGCCTCAAGGCGCTTGCCGCAGGCAAGCCTCGAAGGGTCCGTGCGGCCTGGCCCGATGCTTCGAGGCTCGCTTCGCTCGCGCCTCAGCATGAGGGGGCTCTTGGGGGAGACTTCGCCACACGAACCGCCTCACCCTGAGGTGCCCTGCGCCAGCAGGGCCTCGAAGGGTCGGGCCAAACGCGATAGACTGTCGCCATGAACGCGGCCCTTTACATCCTCGAATGCGCCGATGGCAGCTATTACGTCGGTTCAGCGCGGGGGACGGGGCTGGATAACCGGCTGGCCCAGCACGAGGCCGGGCAGGGCGGTGCCTACACCTCAACGCGCTTGCCCGTGAAGCTGGTCTTTTCGGAACAATTTGACCGTATTACCGATGCGATTGCTGCTGAACGTCAGATCAAGGGTTGGAGCCGCGCGAAGAAGGAAGCGCTGATCCGGGGTGATTTCGCCTTATTACAGGGGCTCGCGAAGCGCCGCGGCGGTCGGCCGAAGCGCGGGTGATTGCAGCTTGGCACGATGCTTCGAGGCTCGCTTTGCTCGCACCTCAGCATGAGGGAGCGCTCTGGGCAGCCATCGCGACATGCCCTTCCTCACCCTGAGGCGGTTCGCGCAAGCGAAGCCTCGAAGGGTCTGTGCGGCCCGGCACCATGCTTCCAAGCTCGCTCAAGACGCGACAATCGCCCTCAAATCCACAGAAATTCCGCATATGTTTACCCATTGATCCGCGAATCTGTTTTTATCCACAGATTGGGCTGCCCTGTGCGCAGCGTCTGGTTTTCCAGATGACTGGCTGTGCGGGGCGATTGGCAGAAGCCGCAAACAGGGCGAATAAACTCAGCAATGAGCACCGGAAAAATCACGCCGCAATTCCTCGACGAGCTGAAATCACGCCTGCCTGTCTCCCAGGTTGCGGGCCGTAAGGTGAAGCTGAAGAAGCAGGGCAAGGACTGGGTGGGCCTGTCGCCCTTCACCAATGAGAAGACGCCGAGCTTCTATGCCGTCGATGAGAAGCGCTTCTGGAAATGCTTCTCCTCCGGCAAGCAGGGCGACATCATCGCCTTTGTCGAGGAGACCGAGAATCTGAGCTTCATCGAGGCGGTGGAGAAGCTCGCCGCCGAGGCCGGCATGGAGGTGCCGAAGGCCGCGCCGGTCTCCAAGGAGAAACAGGACCGTCAGGAGCGCCTCTATGGCTGGATGGAGCTTGCCGCCAGGTATTTCGAGAGCCAGCTGCGCACGCCGGCCGGCCTGGCCGCGCGCCAGTACCTCGCCCGCCGCGGCCTGGATGTCGACGCTTGCGCGCGCCATCGCATCGGCTATGCACCGGAGGGCTGGCAGAACCTGATCGACCATCTCACCGCCCAGGGCGCGACGCAGGACGAGCTCGTGGAGATCGATCTTGCCGTCCTGAAGGAGGGACGGACCCGGGCCTATGACCGGTTCCGTGACCGGGTCATCTTCCCCATCGAGGATGTGCGCGGGCGGGTCGTGGCCTTTGGCGGGCGTTCCATCGATCCCGATGCCAAGCCGAAATACCTGAATTCCGCCGAGACCCCGCTCTTCCACAAGGGCCACCAGCTCTACAATTATCGCCAGGCCCGCGCGGCGCTGGCCGGCAATGGCGCCGAGGGGCTGATCGTCTGCGAAGGGTATATGGATGTCATCGCCCTCTCGGAAGCCGGCTTCGGCCAGGCGGTCGCGCCACTCGGCACCGCGCTGACCGAAGACCAGCTGCGCCTGATCTGGCAGGCGGGCCTGGAGCCCATTCTCTGCTTTGACGGCGACGCCGCCGGCCTGCGCGCGGCCCATGCGGCGGTGGACCGGGCCCTGCCGCACCTGCAACCCGGACAGTCGCTCTTCTTCGTGCTCCTGCCCGATGGCCAGGACCCGGACGACATTGTCCGTGACAGCGGGCCGCAGATGATGCGCGAACTCCTCGACGGGGCGATGCCGCTCGTGGACCTGCTCTGGATCCGGGAGCGTGAACGCGAGAGTCTCGACACGCCGGAACGACAGGCCGGGCTGACCCACAGGCTGGTCCAGGCTGCGGGCCTTATCCGGCATGCCGGCGTGCGGGCGGCCTATGAGCGCGAACTGAAGGCGCGGGCGCGGGAGCTGTTCTACCAGATGCGCCGGTCCAAAACGGCACCGGCAAGGGCGGCAGGCGGGCGGCCGTCCTCGCCGGGCGCGCAGGCGGCGCTGAACGCCCGACAGGTGCGCCTGCGCGGCATGGGCTTGCTGGTGAAATGTGTCGAGACGCCGGACCTGCTGGATGCCGCCCTCGAGCCGCTGGCGCTCGCTGAATTTCCCGATGCCGACGTTGCCCGCGTTCGCGACGGCATTTTCGATGTGATTGAGGCTTGTGGAAAGGTTGACCGCGCGGGTCTGAAACGCCATCTACGAAATCTTGGAAACAAGCGTGCCGTCCGCCTGCTCAACGAATATCCCGCAGCGCCCCCCCTGGATCTGTCAGGGCCCGAAGGCCGGGATTGGCTCAACGCCCTGGAGCAGTTTGCAGCGGCCGTGGGTTTGCGGGAGGAGAGCGAACGTGTGCGTGAGGCCCAGACTGCCGAGGGCGACGTTGTCGATTTTGCCCGCCGTCACGCCGAGCGACGCCGACTGGCGGCTGCGCGGCACGCGCTCAGGACCCGCATCCAGGAAGCGGCCGAGACTTCTGGTCTGAACTGAACCCGGGCGGTTGGGCTTTCCCATCGCCCAGCACGAATTGGAGCCACGCGGGCGAGGCGTGGCCGGCTCCATCGGGAGAAGCTGAATGGCGAAAGCCGACACCAAGACCAAATCCAAACCGACCACCGCAGCGCCACCGGAAGCTGAAAACCCGGAGGCCCAGGACGGCCCCCTTCTGGACCTGACCGACGCGGCGGTGAAGAAATTTCTCAAGCAGGCCAAGTCCCGCGGCTATGTCACCCATGACGAGCTTAACAAGGTGCTGCCGTCTGATGAGCTGACCTCCGACCAGATCGAGGACACCATGGCCCAGCTCTCCGAGATGGGCATCAATGTCGTGGAGTCGGAGGAAGAGGTCGAGGAGCAGAGCGAGACCAAGGAACTCGTCAAGGCCGGCGACAAGGCCGTCACGGAGAAGAAGGGCAATGCCCGCGGCTCCGACCGCACCGACGACCCCGTGCGCATGTACCTGCGCGAGATGGGCACGGTGGAGCTTCTTTCCCGCGAGGGCGAGATCGCCATCGCCAAGCGTATTGAGGCCGGCCGCGACGCCATGATCCGCGGCCTGTGCGAGAGCCCGCTCACCTTCGAGGCCATGATGGTCTGGCGCGACGAGCTGATGGAAGAGAACATCCTCCTGCGCGACATCATCGACCTCGAAGCCACCTATGGCGCGGAAAACCCGCCGCCCGAGGAACCCGAGGAAGAAGAAGACGATGAGGCTGAAGCCTCCGCCGATGACGGCGAGGGCGAGGACGGCGAAAAGAAATCCGAAGACGAGGACGAGGATGAAGGCGGATCCATGTCCATGTCGGCCATGGAAGCGGAACTGCGCGAAGGCGTGATCGAGAAGCTCGATTCCATCGCCAGGGAGTTCGCCAAGCACCGCAAGCTGCAGGAAAAGCTCGTCGCCCGGCGCCTGGAGGGAAAGGCGCTCACGCCGAAGGACCAGAAGGCCTATGACGAGGGTGCCGCGCGCATTGTCGACACGCTGAACGACATGCACCTCAACAATGCCCGGATCGAGACCCTCGTCGAGCAGCTCTATGCCATCAACAAGAAGCTGATCAGCCTCGAAGGCCAGCTCATGCGCACCGCCGACGCCCATGGCGTGCCGCGCAAGGAGTTCCTGAACGCGTATCTCGGCCACGAACTCGACCCGGAATGGGCCGAGGGGCTGGCGGGCAAGTCGAAGAAATGGGACCGGTTCCTGGAGCGCGAGGGTGACAAGATCGAACGCCTGCGCGCGGAAATTTCGGCCGTGGCCACGGAGATCGGGGTGCCCGTCGATGATTTCCGCCGGATCGTCCAGACCGTGCAGAAGGGCGAGCGCGAGGCGCGCGTGGCGAAGAAGGAAATGGTCGAGGCTAACTTGCGTCTCGTCATCTCCATCGCCAAGAAATACACCAATCGCGGCCTGCAATTCCTCGACCTCATCCAGGAAGGCAATATCGGCCTGATGAAGGCGGTGGATAAGTTCGAGTATCGCCGCGGCTACAAATTCTCCACCTATGCGACCTGGTGGATCCGCCAGGCCATCACCCGCTCCATCGCCGACCAGGCCCGCACGATCCGCATCCCGGTGCACATGATCGAGACGATCAACAAGATCGTGCGCACCCAGCGCCACATGCTCCACGAGATCGGCCGCGAGCCGACGCCGGAGGAACTGG
>CAZXWB010000122.1:0-5582 GCA_964644395.1 uncultured Hyphomonadaceae bacterium
TGGCGGAGAGGAAGGGATTCGAACCCTCGAAACGGTTCCCCGTTTACTCCCTTAGCAGGGGAGCGCCTTCGACCACTCGGCCACCTCTCCGCGAAGCGCCTGTCGTAAGCAGTTGCAGTGGCGGGCGCAAGTCCCCGATTGTCAGGCCCCGGCGTTCGGCGCATGGGCACCATGGGCCTCGGGAATATCAACCCGCAACCCCATCGCGCCACAGCTTTGCCAGAGAGCCGCGTTCCAGCCATGCCGGGCCAGGCGTCGGGCGGCGTGCTCGATCCGCGCCGTCACGGGCGCCATGCGCGCCTGCTTTGGACTTGTTTCCAGCATTAGATGCGCCTGCTTCTCCTCTCTGTACAGACCCAGCGTGATGGTACGGTTGTCAGCTGCGAGACGGTGCGACACGATGGCGACACAGACATCAATCAACGCGCTGAGCAGGGGACGCGCCGGCGTGCGGCAGCGCAGCGTCTTCAGGCCGCTCGTGGTGGTATCGAAGTGAAAGTGGTCCCGCCAGACCGGATCGCCAATCAGGGCGCATTGTTCCACCAGTGTGGCCGGTGACCAGATCAGATGGTGTTCGCTGGCACTTCGCGCGGTCATGAACAGGCCCGTGCGGTGGATGTTCAGCAACTCCACCGCCTGGCGCGCTTCCGCCATCGCGCCGGGCACTTCACGGCGATAGAAGTCGAATTCGGCAAGCTTGCGGGCATCCGGCGCGCCGCTTTCGGAAGGCCGCCCCGACCGCTCGAAGAAATCAAAGCCGGCTTCGAGGAAGGCCAGCGAATCCTGTATCTGCACCAGCGGCCAGTGGAAATCGAGCGCGAGGTGGCCCATGCGTCGCCCGATAAGCATGTCGAGCCGCGCGTCGGCCTCGACCTCCGCCCTGTGTGCGTCATGACCATGTTCAGGGCCAATTGGCCCGGCGGGCGTGTCCTCGGCCAGTTGCCAGTCAGTTATCACCTGGGCGTTTTCACCGTTCGCTGACACGGGAGCCTGTCTTTCCGGGTTGGTGACTCAAGAAATCATATTTGTGCTCGATAACTCACCCCAAGATAGAGGACAACCCTGTATAGAAAAAATAAAAACACTACTCCAAGTGGCATTCATTCGGTTGTCGCATTGTCCTGGCATCGCCCGATGGAGAGGCGGCGGCAGGCCTCGGTCGCCTCCGGCGGCAAGGGCGGGCTTGGCCCGTCAATCGAGAATGCCCGCGCGACATCGGCAATCGGTACGGCTCGCGCCTGTCGGGTGACAAAGCGCGCAAGGGTCAGACCGTCGGCGTGGCAGCGGGTCTCGCGACAGAACCGGTGGGTGAAGACCATATACGCGTCTGTCCATCCGACCAGACGCGTCTCGATCGTAAAGCGCTGGGGGAACTTCAACATCTTGTGGAAGGCGATGTCCTCGAAACTCACGATCGGCAGCCAGCCATGGCGGCGGGCGACCGAGAGCGCGCCGGTCTTCAGCATGTAATCCAGCATGGCCAGGTCGGTCAGGGAGAAGTACCGGCTGTTGGTCATGTGCCCGAAGGCGTCCTGGTCGGTGATCCAGACGGAAAAGCTTCTCCGTGTGGGCGACAGGACCGGGACGCAGGGGGCACGGCGCAGCCCCGCGCCCAGCAGAATGATGCAAAGCCGGAAAAACAGGTTCAAGGTCTTGGCCCCCTCATTCCGCCGCCACGGCAAATGCCGTGTCGGCAGCCGCTTCACGGGCCGCACGCACAATCAATGGCGCGAGCTTTGCGTTGAATTCGACGATGTGGGAGACCGCCTCATGGGAAAAGGCCGCGCCTGTGAAGAAGGTGGCATTCTGGCCCTGCACAGCCGTCATCTTCGACAACAGCCCGTTGCGTATGGCGTGGGGGGCGTAGGTCGCCATGTACTTCCAGGTCCGGTGCATGATCACATTGGTAACCTCCGCGCCGAAGCCGGCGATTTCGCTGCGCAGGATCTCGACCAGTTCGTCGGGTTCGAGGCCGCTGCCGTATTGTGCGGCGATGTAGAGATGACCGCCCAGTTCAGGTTCGAACCCCTCATATCTTGCTGAAAGGATCCGACCCACTGGCGCCCCTGGCTCGATGGCATCGGACCACGCTTCGACAGGATGATCCCTGAACCAGTGCTCCGCAGCCAGAAGGGTGATGGCGTATTCGCCCCAGACCATCGCGTCGCTGATTTCCCGCTCCAGCGGGCTGGGCCTATCGAGCAGCCTGACGAAATCGTCCACGGGTATGGCGCACACAACGGCATCGAAACACTCGCTGGTGTTTCCATGATGGATAACGACGCCTGAGGAAGACCGCGTGATGCGACCAACACGCGCTCCCAGCCGCAGATCGAAATCCTTGGCGAGGACCTCCCAGAAATCGGTCCACCCCTCAACGGGCAACTTCAATTGTTTCAGCATGCCTGAAACAATGAGCTCGCGATCGACCCATCGCAGTGCCTGAACCGTTGGAATGCGTTCCAGGCAGCCATAGCCAATGCTGGATACGGCGCGTTGCATCAAGCGGACCATTTTGTCGAGGCCGCGCCTCGCGAGCCATTCCCTGACAGGCATGGCGGCCTCCACGAGGGAGTCGCGTGGCGGCGACGGTCGTTCGAGCTTTTGCAGCAAGGCTCGGCGGTCGCGCAGATAGCTGATCACCTGAAGCGGCATAGAGGGCCCGGAGCCTTTCCTGATATACCGGATGACGTCGGCACCATCGAAGACCTGCTCGCCCAGTGGGCGCAACGGCGTCTTTTCTTCGCGCATCCAGCCAAGCACCCGACGATGCGACGCCGTCAGGTAGCAGGTGCCCATTTCAATCGGAATGTTGCCGGGGCGAACGGTCATGGACTTGCCGCCCGGTCGGGGAGCTGCCTCGAAAATGGTCGTGGCCACTGCCGTGTCATTCTGCAGGATCTTCGCGAGGCTCAACCCGGCAGGCCCGCCTCCAACTATTGCAAGTCTCATCGCCCAGGACCCCTGGTTTTTCCAAGGGGTGGTCACAGGATCGCAGGCGAAGCAGTGCCGCGCTCTTGCCGGTCCTGCGTCCACCCAACGTCATCCATAGCTGAACCTGCGGTTGAATAAAGAGTAAATCGTCACGAACAAAAATTCAGGGGTCGAAAAAGCGGATCTTAGCCCTGATCTGATATGGCCACTGCATGTCCCAACGCCTCCTCAATGAGATGTTTCAGCATCTGGGGTCCCTACCAACGCCCCGTTCGCCGCTGGAACTTCGGACCTATCGCGAACAGCAGATGCTGGTCGTGCACCAGAGCCTGGCGATGGGCCTGATCAACATCCTGAATGGCTTCCTGGCGGTGAGCCTGTTTGCAAACACGACACCGCACTGGATTCTGGTGCTTTGGTATGCACCTCTGCTGGCCTTCGGATTGCTGCAAATTCACGTCTGGCAAAGGCTCCGCAACCGACGGGCCCCATCCCAGGTTTCGGGACGCTTCATCAGGCGTATCGAGGCGACATCCATCGCGACGGCGGCGTTGTGGGGCGTTGCAACAATCATCCTGCCCAGCAACAGTCAGATCGGGCCCATGCTCACCCTGGTGGTGATCCAATGCGGCATGGTGACCGGTGTTGCGGCACTCTTGTCGACCTTGCCGCGCGTCGTCCTGCGATTTTCTGGCGTGTGCGTTGGCATGATGGTCACCGGATTGCTCTGGCATGGCCAGCCTGAGGGGCTTTTCATCATCATTCCTGGCGTGGCTTACATGGCGACAATGTATGCCGCCAGCATGGTCGGTCATCGCCAGATGGTTCGCCTGCACCGCGCCCAGATCGCCACCGAACAGGCACGGACCGACCTGAATGACGCCATCGAATCCATCAATGACGGTTTTGCCATCATCGACCCGTCGGGGCAGGTCACCCTGACCAATTCGCGCTACCGTGACTGGTTCGGCGCCGATACGACCTCGGCCATGGATGAAAATGATGACCCGGTCATCATGCCCGACGGGTCCTGGGTGATTTCGCGCACGCGCCCGATGTCCAATGGCGGCAAGGTCTGCGTCCACAATGATGTCACCGTGCTCAAGCGGCGCGAACGCGAACTGATCGAGGCCCGCAAGGAGGCCGAACTGGCCGACGAGACCAAGAGCCGCTTCATGAACACGATGAGCCATGAACTGCGCACGCCGCTCAATGTGATCGTCGGCTTCTCGAAGATGATGAGCGAGACCTCCGAACGCACCCTCAGCGAGGATGAGTACGCGGAATACGCCGCCCACATCAATTCCAGTGCCGAGCAGCTCTTGCGCCTGATCAATGACATTATCGACTATTCGCGCAGCGGCCTCGATGATTTCGGCTTCGACACCGAAGTGATCCCCGTGCGGGAACTGATCGAAACGGGCGTGAGACGCGCGTGCCGGGCAACCGGCGACCCCGAAGACCTGTCCTTTGATATCTTGGTTTCCGAGGCGCTGAAGGCCGTCAACGTCGATGAACGCGCCATGCTGCGGATTCTCGAGGCGCTGATCTGTAACGCCATCAAGTTCCGCGGTCGCACACCGGAGGTGGCCATCCGGGCCGGACTGACTGCTGACGGGCGACCCTTCATCACGGTGCGCGACTTTGGCATCGGCATGAAGCCCGCCGATGTCGAGCGGGCCTTCGAGGCCTTCTTCCAGGCCTCCAACCAGATAGGGCGCGACTATAACGGTGCCGGGCTCGGCCTGACGCTGGCCCGCCAGCTTGCCCGGTTCCACGGCGGTGACATCATCCTGAAGTCTCGGGTCAATGCCGGCACGGCGGTGACGCTGCTGCTGCCAGGGTCGGTGCTCGCCGACCCCGAAGGACAGGTGGACCGGGCGCCGCCGGACCTCCTCGACCTCGCAGGTTAATCCCACCAAAGATCATGGCAGGCATCGCAGATCTCTCCGGCCTGGTCGGCCTCGGCCTCGCTGACATTGAACAGGGCCATGGCCGAGCCCGATAGCGCCTTTTTGTACTGGGGGCGCATGGGCCAGCGGGTGCCAGCGATGGCCGCAGGCTCGAAACTGGCAAGGTGCTCGAGCAGTTCGGTTTCGCGCGCATCGGCAAAGAGCGGCAGCCAGACCATGATCACGGCCTCGGGCCATTTCGACAGGGCGCGCGGCACCCAGTTGCCGACATTCAGGATGTCGTTTTCCGTCTCATAGCTCGGATCGAGCAGAAGGCACAGTCGCTCGTCGCGCCGGGGCGCAAGCCGCAGCGCGCCGAGATAGCCGTCGGACTTCTCGATCCGGACCCGGTCATCACCGGACATGGCCGTTTGCAGAGCCGCGTTCTCCCGGGGATGGAGCTCGTAGAGCACGATCCTGTCGCGGGCGCCGAGCAGGTCTGCCGCAATGGCGGGCGAGCCAGGATAGGCACCATCACCATGCCGGCCCCGGAACGCGCGGATGAGCGCCGTGAAGGGCGCTAGAGCCGGCGGCGTCGTCTCCACGCTCAGAAGCTGGCTCACACCTTCCAGATGCTCGCCGGTCCTTTTGGCTTCCGGCGATGTGAGATCGTAGATCCCGCGCCCGGCATGGGTCTCGATATAGAGCCAGTCCTGCCGCGCGCGCGCCAGACCGGCCAGGACATGGTGGAGCACG
>CAZXWB010000123.1:0-5551 GCA_964644395.1 uncultured Hyphomonadaceae bacterium
GGCGGCGATGGCGGGCAGGGGTCTATACCCTCTCCGCCGCCACCACCGCCGCCCCCACCTCCTCCTCCGCCGCCTCCGCCGCCAACTTCAGACTTCTCCGCGGTCGAGGCAGAGATCGAGGCTTTTCCATTCCAGGACGTGACGGTGCTGATCGGCGACGAGACAGGCGTGCTCTACACGTTTGAACGCGGCGCGATCGCCGCGGACACGCCCGTGAATGCGGGATCGGCGGCAAAGCTCGTCTTCGGCCTGCTTGTCTGGGACCTGGTCGAAGAGGGCACGCTGTCGCGCGCCGACAATCCACAGGACTATCTGGACTTCTGGACGCGTGTCGAACCCGGTGGTCGCAGCGGCGTGACGCTGGACAATCTTTTCGGCCTTGTCTCGGGTTTCAATGATCCGCCGCAGGACGCTGGCTGCATTGGCGACGAGAGCCTTTCGCTTGAAGAATGCGTGCGAGAAAGTTACGAGGACGATGTGGGAACGTCGCCCGGTGAGGCGTTCTATTACGGCCCCGAGCATATGCAGATTGCCGCGGCGATGGTTGTCGAGGCCACGGGACAGGACATCAACGTACTGCTAGAAGAGCGTTTGGCCACACCCTTGGGCCTGAGCGCGGATACGGCCTATCCTGACATCGAAAACACCCGGTATGCCGGCGCGATCATTGCCACTCCCGACGATTATGGCAAATTGCTCGCCGCTGTCCTCGACCGACGCCTGGTGAGCGACCGGGACGGTTTTCTCGAGGACCGCACGCCCGATATCCCCATCGTCTTTCGCCCAGGCGCCGTGGAACTGAACCTGTTCGACTGGCACTATGGGTTCGGGTTCTGGAAGGAATGCGACCTGTCCAGTTACCAGCCCGAATGCAATGTCGATCCCACCATATCCTCGCCGGGCGGATTCGGCTTCACGCCCTGGATCGACTTCGGTGCCGGTTACTGGGGCGTGATCGCGATCGAAGAGCGTCCGAGTTTCGGATCCAATCCGTCGCAGCTCAGCGTCCAGCTCGAACAGGCGCTTCAGCCGCTGATCGAAACCGCACTCGACGAATGAGAGCTTCACGATCGCTTGGCACGGTCTGGTTCCGGGGGCTCGTGCCGGTCATGACCGGCACGATGCCCGATCCGTCAACCAGAGTGTCGATCGCCAAGTCACGCCGGCGCTCTTCCCGCTATCCCCCGGCTCATGGGATCGGGTTTCGGACACGGAACCATGATATCACCGATATATCCGGCTCAATCGCCATCCATGGCGAGGAGCAAGGCCGGATCGATGTAGAAGTCGCCGTCGCGCTCGTCACGCGAGACGTCGCGCCACTTCACCGCCCAGTGCAGGTGCGGTCCCGTTGTGCGCCCGGTATTGCCGACCTCGCCGAGCTTCTCGCCGGCGCTGACCATGTCGCCGGGCGCCACGTCAATCGCGCTCATGTGCATGAAGACCGAGACCAGGCCGTAGCCATGGTCGAGGAAGACGGTGCCGCCTTCGTAATAGAGGTCGGGATCGGCGAGGATCACCGTGCCGGCCTTTGGCGCGACAATGGGTGTGCCGATGGGTGCGGCGATGTCATATCCGCGGTGGACGCTGGTTTTCTCGCAGGGCTCACCGGTGACCGCGGACACGCCGACATATTTCCGCGTCGGTCCGAAGGGAGATGAGGGCGGGCCCTCCGAGGGGCGCCGCCATTCACCGAGCGGGCCGGCTGGCGCGGACAGTGTGGCGAAGGCCTCCTGCTTCTTCACCCAGCTGATCCCGGCATGTTCCTTCTGTTCAGGCGTGCGGGCATCCACCTTGTCGCAGTCGAGCCCCTTGAGCAGGCGAAAAGCGTCTTCTCTTTCCGAGATCACCAGTTCCTCCGTCGCGGCGACACCTCCCTTGCGGGAAATGATCGCCGTGGCCCGTTCGGGGGCGTCGCGCTGGAGACCGAAGACATGCACGCCGGGGCCGCGCTCACTGGTGTAATCGCCCGCCGTGAAGTGGAGCCGCCCGCCCTCCGGGACCTGGCAAATTATGAGCCCGCCCTGTTGCAGCGCGCCGCTGCAGAAGCGCTCAGGCGGGCCGGGCAGGGGATCGGGCGCGGGGGCCTTGACGGTGGGGGCCTGGGGTCCCGCGATGGCGAGCACGAGGCTGGAAAACAGAGCAGCGAGGCTCATCGCGATGTCTCCCCCTCGCGGATCTGGCTCACGGCGGCATCCACGTCGAAATAGGCTTCCTGGCGATCGACGGACCAATATCTGAGCGCCTCGAGCGGGATACGCTTGCCCGTCACGGCGCAGACGACGAAATCGCCCTTCCGCAGGACGGTGAAGGTGGCGTCTTCATATTTCAGCGCGGCTTCGCCGGGCAGGCGGGGACGGGTCTGTTTCAGCATGGTTTCCATTTAGCCCCGTTCGCCGGCTACAGGAAGGGGGCCGGTGCAGGCGGGCACGACCGGGTCCGGCGCTCAGAAGAGCGACCCCTGCTCATCCTTCTTGCCGACCTTTGACGGTGTTTTTCTGCGGGTGGCCTTCGCGCCTGTTTTCGTTGGTGCCGGCGGTGAAGATTCGGTGTCGGTGGCACCCCCTTCTGGTATCGCCACCGCATCGCCGTCGGCGAAGGTGAGGGTGAGGCGCGCGGCCGCCGCTGCGACGGGGGCGCTGCGCACCACGCCGCCATCCGGCGTACGCACCAGCGCGAAGCCCCGCGCAAGCACCGATTTGTGCGACAGGGTCTCCAGCAGCTTCCCCGCGCTCAGCGTGCGCTGGCGATCCTCGCTCAGTCGACGATCAACACGCCGGGCGAGGCGGTCGAAGCGAGCCTGCACGGCTTCACGCTTGCGACGATTGTCGGCGGTGACGAGTTCAGTACGCAGCCGGTCGGCGGGGCGCGAGAACTGGTTGCGCTTGCGGTCGACCGATTTCGACAGGGCGGTGCCGAGTTTCAGGGCGGCCGTGCTGAGGCGTGCGCGATTGTTGCCGAGGATTTCCTGCGGCCGTGGCAGGCGGCCGGTGGCCTGGTTCAACCGTCGTTCCGCCAGCGTCACCCGCGTGCGCAGGGCGCCAGCGAGCTTGGCTTCGGCCACGTCGAGCCTCTGGCGCCTCGCACCGAGCAGTGCATCGGCCCGCGGCAGGCGCGCCGCCGTGGCAGTCATGTGACGACGCGCCAGGTCGGCGATGCGCTTCAGGCCACGCAGGAGCCGCGTCTCGCGGTCGCGGACATCGACCAGCAGTTCCGAGCGCACCGGGACGGCCATTTCCGCAGCGCCCGTGGGTGTCGGGGCGCGGCGATCAGCGGCGAAATCGACAAGCGTCGTATCGGTCTCGTGGCCGACACCTGAAATGACCGGGATGTCACTCGCCGCCACGGCGCGGACCACGTCTTCCTCGTTGAAGCTCCAGAGATCCTCGATGGAGCCGCCGCCGCGTGCGACGATCAGCACGTCGGGCCGGTCGGGCCCTGTCATGGCATTGAAACCCCTCACGCCGGCTGTGATCTGCGCGCTTGCCAGGTCGCCCTGAACAAGCGCCGGCCAGACAATGACGCGGACCGGGAAGCGGTCGCGGATGCGGTGGAGAATGTCACGGATCACGGCGCCGCTGGGCGAAGTCACGACGCCGATCCTGGCGGGCAGGGTGGGAATCGCACGCTTGCGTTCGGGCGCAAACAGGCCCTCGGCACTGAGCTTCTTCTTGCGCTCTTCCAAGAGCGCCATGAGCGCGCCGACCCCGGCCGGGCGGATCGTATCGGCGATGAGCTGGTAGTTTGAGCGGCCCGGATAGGTCGACATCCGCCCCTCGGCGATGACTTCCAGGCCTTCTTCGGGTCGGAAGTTCAGCCGGCCGACATTGCCCTTCCACATCACCGTGGAGAGCACCGCCTTGTCGTCCTTCAGGTCGGCATACATGTGGCCCGAGCGCGCCACGGTGACACGGCCCAGTTCCCCGCGCACCCGGACAAAATCATAGGTCGTCTCGATGGTGCGTTTCAGCGCCTTGGACAGCTCCGAAACCGACAATTCGGGAAGGTTGCCCTGATTGGTCCTGTCATCGGCCATGGGCGGCGATATAGACGCTTGGGGAAGATTTAGCGAGGCGGCTGGAAGCAACGGGCTGTGGAAAGCGCTTGCGCTTGAAGCGTGCGGAGACAGATTTATTCTGACCTTTCAGCTCCAGGATTTCGTGAATGGCAGACGCACTGCAGCCTCTTGTCTGGGTGGGCCTGATCAACATCGTGCTGATCGCCCTGACCCTCATGGTCTATTTCGGCCATCTCCGCGCCCGTCGGCGGCGCGATGCGAAATACCGTCCCCACGGCCTTGCCAGTCAGAGGCGGCCACGAAAACCAGCGCGCAAACCGGATGAAAACAGCTGAGCAAAACGGGTTGGCCAAGATGATACGAAACGCCCTCATCCTCATCGCCTGCCTCGCGGTCCTGCCCATTGCGGGCCATGCGCGAAGCCCGGCCCTGACTGGCCCCGCCGCCGAGGTCGCCGTGGAAGCCTGCCTGGCGGGCGACGGCGAGACGGTGGAAATGCTGAGCGATGGCGAGAGCATTTGCTGGCGCTCGGGCATTTTTCCGCTGCAATTCCTGAAGCTCGGCGAGTTGGTGCCTGATGCGAAGCGCATGGTGCTGAGCTCGCGCGGTGGCAATGTGCTGACCGCAATCACCATGGCGAATTACCTGCGCGGCGCGGAATTGCCCGTGATTATCGCTGGAGAGTGCGTCTCCGCCTGCGCCAGCGTCATCACGCCCGGTCTCGAGGGCGGGCGGATACACGAAAGCGCCTTCTTCCTGGTCCACGGCATCACCAGCTATGACGCCCGGACGTTCCTCGCCGATTTCCGCGCGCGCAAGGGCGCAGACGATGAAAGCGCCGCCGACAGCTTTGTCACGGGGCTGATGATGCCCAATGCCTGGAACTATTACAGCGTCCAGTGGCCGCGCACCGTCGGTTTCCTGGAAAAGCGCGGCATACCGGTGAGCTATATGACCGAACCGGAAACCCGCATGAAGGCGGCGAAGGACACACTCGGCTGCCCGCTGGAACTCTTCGACTATTTTGCCCTCCTCGAGCGCGGTCACGTCCTGGCCCATGTCGGCGCGCGCTTCGCGGTCGTGGATGACTTCGCCGATGACTGGTCCGATGACCGGCTGTCGAAATACCGCGAGGCGCTGACCCCGATCAGCGCTGACGGCGTGGTCGCCTACAGCGCAAAGCTGGAACAGGAAGGTTGCTGATCGGAAGACCCCGGGGCCATCCAATTTTGGCGACTTGGGCTTTCTCCCGAACGGCAGCAATGGAGCCGCAATGCTCGAGTCAAACGGGCCTTGGCGTCCATTTTCGGTCGTCACGTATCGGTGCGTTTGCAAGGGTCATGAGCTTTCGCATGATGGCCGAGAGGGCGACCTTTGGCGGTTTGCCGCGCGCCGTCATCGCCTCGTATTTGCATGCAAAGTCGGGATTGAACCGGGCGGCAACGAGGGCAGGCATGTAGAGGGCCTGGCGGACATGGTTTTGCCCGCCATTGACATGGGCCTTGCCGGTTCGCTTGCCTGACTGACGGGTCA
>CAZXWB010000124.1:0-5537 GCA_964644395.1 uncultured Hyphomonadaceae bacterium
GATCAGCTTGACCTGGCTGAAATCCGACAGGAGCCAGCCAAAGACCAGCGCGCTCACGCCCATGCCGGCGAGCAGCGTGACATAGAGCAGCGCGACCACACGCGGGCGCGTCTCCTCATCGGCAAGATCTGTGGCGAGCGCCAGTCCCGCGGTCTGGGTCGTATGCAGGCCCGCGCCGACAAGGAGGAAGGCAAGCGCCGCACCGGCCTGGCCGATCCAGTCGGGCACGGGACGCGCGGTGTCGCCGGACAGGACGAGAAGAGCAAAGGGCATGATGGCCAGCCCGCCGAACATGATCAGCGAGCCGAACCAGATATAGGGTCCACGGCGCCAGCCGAGCACGGATTTGTGGGTGTCGGACTTATGTCCGATCAGCGCGCGCAGCGGCGCGAAGACCAGTGGCAGCGAGACCATCAGCGCGACGAGCCAGGTCAGCACGTTCAGTTCCACGATCATCACGCGGTTGATCGTGCCGGTAAGCAGCACCATCGCCATGCCGCAGGAGACCTGGAACAGCGACAGGCGAAGAAGGCGGCGCAGCGGCAGACCTTCGCTTGCGGCGTCGGCAAATGGCAGCCAGGCCGTTCCGAGACCCTGCCAGACCTCGTGGAAGCGCTTGCGCTCGGATGGCTGCTTGCTGCTCACGGGCGCACCACCTCAAGGCCCTGGGAAATGTAGAAGCCGGACTTGATCCGCTCGCTGCGCGCGGCTGCCCAGTCGGGGGCCAGGTTTGCACCGATCAAGCGTTTCAGTTTCGCCTCGCCCACGGGCTCGATGGCCGGGGATTTGTCGCCTTTCGGGAAAAGCTTGCCCACAGCGTGCATGGCCGAGAGGGCCGGCGTGCGCGGCGCAAAGGTGAACACCGCCGACGCGGATGTCCGCGTCAGCAGCTTGTCGAGCACGGCGATGATGTCCGCATCGCGGTAATGGATCAGGGAATCCATGGCGACCACATGGTCAAACGCCCCGAGCGCCGGGTCGGTCATGTCGCCGGTGCGCCAGTCGATCCGGTCACCGAAGCCCTCATGGTCGTAGCGCTCGCGCGCAAGGTCCACGAGCGTGCCGGCAATGTCGATGGCCACCACATGGGCGCCGCGCCGGGCGAGCTCGGCAGACATCTGGCCCGCGCCGCAGCCGGCATCGAGCACACGCGCGCCCGTCAGGTCTTCCGGCAACCAGGAGAGAAGCGTCGCGCGCATGGCGTCACGTCCGGCGCGCACCGTGGCGCGAATGCCGCTGACCGGCGCGTCCGAGGTGAGCTTCGCCCAGGCGTCGGACGCGGTCCGGTCGAAGTATTCCTCAAGCGCGTTGCGCTTGGTGTCGAACGTGCTCGGAGCACATTCCGACAGCGGCCGACCGGCCGCCGGGCGGTCAGCCCGCCCCGCCGGAGCGCCTGCGGCGCGTGAGGCAAATGAATCAGCCATCAGTCGAACCCCAGAAAGTCGAAGATTTCGCGGTCCTTCATTGGGATCGCTTCCAGCGGGTCGGTCCCCTTCCAGAGAAGCGCGGCGAGGCGGAGATACTCCTCCTGCACGGCCAGCAGTTCCGGGGTTTCCGGCATTTCAAACAGCGTCGCCTTCTTCAGCCGCGACTTGCGGATGGCGTCGAGGTCGGGGAAGTGGGCCAGCCGCTCCATACCGGTGGCGTCGCAATAGCGGTCAATCTCGTCGGTTCCCGCGGACCGGTTGGCGATCAGCCCGCCGAGGCGGACATCGTAATTCTTCGCCTTCGCGCCGATGGCCGAGACAATGCGGTTGGCCGCAAAGATCGAATCGAAATCATTCGCCGTGACGATCACGCCGCGCTCGGCATGTTGCAGCGGCGAGGCAAAGCCGCCGCAGACCACATCGCCCAGCACGTCGAAGATGACGACGTCAGTCTCTTCGAGCAGGCGGTGCTCCTTCAGGAGCTTCACCGTCTGGCCGACGACATAGCCGCCGCAGCCGGTGCCCGCCGGGGGGCCACCGGCCTCCACACACATGACGCCATTATAGCCCTCGAAGACGAAATCCTCCGGCCGAAGCTCCTCGGAGTGGAAGTCCACCGATTCCAGCACATCGATCACCGTCGGGCAGAGCGCCTTGGTGAGGGTGAAGGTGGAATCGTGCTTCGGGTCGCAGCCGATCTGCAGCACGCGCTTGCCGAGCTTGGACAGCGCCACCGACAGGTTCGACGAGGTGGTCGACTTGCCAATCCCGCCCTTGCCGTAGACGGCGAAGACCTTTGCGGTCCCCTGCTCGAAACGCTCATCGAGCTGGACCTGGACGCTGCCCTCCCCGTCGCCACGGGCACCGGGGCGTTTCAGGTTGAGCGATGTGGTGGCGGGGCGATCGAGCGGTTTCATGCGTTGGCTCCTGCGTGCTGGCCTTCGGTCAGGCCTTCCATACGGTCCTCGAGATCGTCTCCGGCGCGGCGAAGCGCCTCGAGGGTTTCCGCGTCGGGGCTCCAGAAATTGCGTTCCGATGCCTCGATCAGGCGGTGGGCCACCTTGGCGGTGGCGGCGGGGTTGAGGCTGGCGAGGCGTTCGCGCAGCTCCTCGTCGAGCACGAAGGTCTCGCTCATGCGCTCATAGACCCAGGGCGCGACGTGGCCGGTGGTGGCCGACCAGCCCATGGTGTTGGTCACCTGCGCCTCGATCTGGCGCACGCCCTCATAGCCGTGGCGCAGCATGCCCTCATACCATTTCGGATTGAGCGTGCGCGTGCGCGTCTCCAGCGCGACCTGTTCGGCCAGCGAGCGCACCTTGCCCTCGCCGGTCGTGGCGTCGCCGACATAGATGCGGGCATCCGCACCGCGGGCGTCAGAGACCGCCCGGCCAATGCCGCCGAGCGTGTCGAAATAATGGTCGATCGTGGTCAGCCCGGTCTCGACGCTTTCGACATTCTGGAAGGCCATGTCGACGCGGGCGAACAGGGCCGACATCACGCCTGCCTGCTCCTGGGGCACACCGTCGGTGCCATAGGCAAAGCCCTTGCGGCGCATGAAGGCGTCGGAGAGTTCCGAGCCCTCTTCCCAGCAGCCGGCATCGACGATCTGGTTCACATCGGCACCATAGGCGCCATCGGCATTGGAGAAGACGCGCAGCGCGGCGGTTTCCAGGTCAATGCCGAGGGTTTCCACCAGCGCCAGTGCATTGCGGCGCACCGCGTTCCGGCTTTCCGGCTCATCGGCCCTTGCCGCCTTAAGCGCGGCTTCCGCCAGCATGCGCGTCTGCATGGGCAACAGGTCGCGGAAGATGCCCGACAGCGTGGTCACCACATCGATGCGCGGACGACCTAGCGTTTCCAGCGGGATGAGGTCGGCCCCGGCGAGGCGGCCATAGGAATCCCGCCGCGGCGTTGCGCCCATGAGCGCCATGGCCTGGGCGATCTGGGTGCCCTCGGACTTCAGATTGTCGGTGCCCCAGAGCACGATGGCCACGGTCTCCGGCGCCGTTCCGGCATCCACCTTGTGGCGATGGATCAGGCCGTCGGCCTGGCGCGTGCCCTCTGCCACGGCAAAGGCGCTCGGCAGGCGGAAGGGATCGAAGCCGTGGACATTGCGGCCCGTGGGCAGGATGTCAGGATTCTGGATCAGGTCGCCGCCGGCCACGGGCGGGGTAAAGCCGCCGTCCAAGGCATGGATCAGGGCCGGGATCTCATGGTCCTCACCCATCAGGCGCGCGGCACGGGCGAGCGATTCGATGTCAGGCAGGCGCTCGGTGAGGCTGAATTCTTGAGCAACAGTTTGCGGTGCGGTGTCAAGTGCAATGGCTTCGACCGCCTCCGAGGGAAGCTCCTTGGCCGGCGGCATGGCGGCGAGCACTCCGGCGACGGCCTCATGCGACGGCGCCTCGCCGGCCACATGCAGCCCTTCCGGAATCAGGGTCTCTTCAAGCTCGACCAAAGCGAGGCGAAGCGTCTCCACGGCTTCGAAGCTCTCGCCGGTCCATTCCGGTTCGGCTTCGCAGAGATCGAGCACCGCGCCCTGGGCCTGAATCATCGGCGCGAGGTCGGCGCGCTCACGCTCGGCCTCCGGGGCACTGGCGCGCCAGCGCTCGATCAGGGATTTGAGATCCGCAAGCCCCTTGTAGAGCCCGGCCTTCGTCACTGCCGGTGTCAGGTAGCTGACCACCGTGGCACCGGACCGGCGCTTGGCGATGGTGGCTTCTGAAGGGTTGTTGGCGGCGTAAAAATAGAAGTTCGGCAGGTCCGAGATCAGCGAGTCCGACCAGTCCCCCGCCGTGAGGCCGACCTGCTTGCCGGGCATGAATTCCAGCGCCCCATGGGTGCCGAAATGCAGCACGGCATGGGCATCGAAATCCTCGCGGATATAGCGGTAGAAGGCGGAGAAGGCATGGGTCGGCGCGAAGGCCTTGTCGAAGAGCAGCCGCATGGGGTCGCCCTCGAAGCCGAAGGCCGGCTGGACGGCGACCAGCAGGTTTCCGAAGCGCGCGCCCAGCACATGGATGCCGCGTCCATCGGTGAGCTGGCGTCCGGGCGACGGGCCCCAGACGGCCTCGATTTCCGACAGTCGGGTCTCGCCGCGCAGGTGGGTATCGGACGGAATCGTGGCGACCACATTGGCCTCGGTGCCGTGGATGGCGCTGTTGCCTTCCATGACGGCGCGGCGCAGGGCGTCGGCGCTTTCGGGCACGTCCACCTCATAGCCCTCGGCCTTCATGCGCTGCATGAGGTTGAAGAGCGATTCAAACACCGAGAGATGGGCCGCGGTCCCCACCGCGCCGGAGTTCGGCGGGAAATTGAAGATGGTCACCGCGACGCGGGCGTCAGTGCGCTCGGTGCGCTTCAGGCGGGCAAGCTTGTCCACGCGCGCCGCCAGCATTTCGACGCGCTCGCCGCAGGCCATCATGCGCCGCTCGCCCTCGCGCGAGGCACATTCGCGCTGGCATCCGGAGCAATGGTCGGCACCATCGCCGCGTCCGCCGAAGACAATCGGACCGGTTGCGCCGTCCAGCTCGGGCAGCGCCACCATCATGGTGGTCTCCACCGGGGTCAGGCCGTTGGGGCCGCGACCCCAATCCGTGAGCGACTGGAATTCCAGCCCCTGCCCGCAGACATAGGGCACGTCGAGCGCCTTCAGCTCCTCGACCGCCGCCTCGCAATCATTGAAGGCCGGCCCGCCGACGAGCGAGAAGCCTGCCAGTGACACCAGAGCGTCAATGGTCGGCCGCCCGTCCTCCATGAAGTACCGGTCGATCGCCTCGCGGGAATCGAGCCCGCTGGCAAAGGCCGGCACCACATCGAGACCTCGCGCCTCGAGCGCGGCAATCGCGCCGTCATAATGTGCGGTGTCCTCCGACATGACATAGGAGCGCATGATCAGCACGCCGACGCGGGGGCGGCCATCGCGCTTCAGGGGCAGCTCGGCGATATCCTCGCTGACCTTCGCCTTCATGCGCGGATGGTAGAGGCCTGTCTCGGGATACTCCGCCGGCGGTGCCGGGTTCAGCGTGCCCCTCAAATGCGCGCGCGGCCCGGCGGCGTAGCGGTCGAGCAGGAAGAGGATGACATTCTCGATGTTCTCTTCCGAACCGG
>CAZXWB010000125.1:0-5521 GCA_964644395.1 uncultured Hyphomonadaceae bacterium
CCTCGCGCTAGAAACTCACCGTCTCGCTGTCTTCCGGCATTGGCGGCGGAGTCAGATTGACGCTTAGCTTTCCAGGTGGCGCCTATGACTCATCGCTGCAGGCGGTGAACGCCGCGCACATCGAGACTGCGGTCAATAATCTCAAGTCGGCAATCATCGCCGCTCCACCTTTAGAAAGAGCTGGTGAGGCGTAGTTCCACCGCCATATAACGGTGGTCTGCAAAGACCACGACATCCAGTTTTTCGATATTCTCGATATGACGGATCGGTTCAAAACGCGCGCTCCTCAAGCGGGCCGGCGCATCGCGAGAGAATTCAAATTCAGCTTCAAGGTCACGAAAGGGATTGCGCTTTTCACCCTCATGACTGGCGGCGGGCGCGGGACCCTTCCCGAAAGGCAGGCTGTGGCTGGCGCTTTCGAGCTGGCGCTTCGCTTCGCGATTGGGAGTAAAAAACCCGCTTCATCTTCGAGTAACGCGATTGCCCCGTCCAAGGCCTTTTCCTTCTGCGCGTTTTGAGGGGCACACTCGAGGCCGATGACATTGCACCTGGCGCTGGTGAGCCAAATCGACAATTCGGGCCCGTTGAACACCATTGCTGCCCGCGCTTCGCCATGGACATGCGCGACTGATCTATGCGCGCCGGCAGTGGTCGCTGCATCCGATAGACTTGCCAAACCCAATACGCCGGCTCTCAGCTCAAGCTGTAGTCGCAATGCAACCTGCCGCGAAATCCTGAAAGGCTTTATTTTTTGAGGGATACGATCAGCCAGCTCGCCGTCGTATCGCCGGTATTCTTCGCGGCATGTTCACCCGACAGATGCCAGTGAACATCGCCTTTTGACCAGTTTCGCGTTTTGGTGCTCTCGCCGGCCTCACGCCACTCGATCTCATAGTCGCTCAGCGAATAGATCACCCGCGGGCGGCCACCATGCATGGGCTGGGCTTCCCCCGGTGCGAGTTCGATACGCAGAACCCTGAAGACGTCGTTCTCGGCGAGCAGTTCACTGGTTGCAGGGCTTTCGGCGGCCGCATCCATGACGGGGCGTTTTTCGGTTTCCGGCAGGCCTGCCCCCAGACGCTCGAAGACCAAAAAGGTGGCCTCGCTCTGCCCGGTGTTCATGAGGCTGTGATCGCCGGCCTCGTGGAAATGAACGTCCCCCGTCGACCAGTTTTTCACGGCGCCCGTTTCGCCCTCGCCCGTCCAGGCTGTTTTATAGTCGCTGAGCGCATAAACCGTCCGGCGTTCGCCCGAGTGCGATGGCAGACCTTCACCCGGCTCAAGGGAAACCCGTGTCACACGGACATATTCATTTTCCAGAATGATGCTCGCAGCGTCGGACACATTCGCCAGCGGCGCGGTGGAGGCTGTCATGTCAGTGCTTCTTTGCGTATTGGCGCAACTGGTAAGCCCCAGGGCAAGCACCGAAACCGCCAAACACGTCAATTGGAATCTCATCATGGCCTCCTCTATCCTGACATCTGGGATTGTTCCTTCACATCATGGGCCGTGCAATATCCCGTGACCTCCACAATGGCGTCCGGGACGGAATATCCTCTCTGTTCGACCATTTTCAGGAAGCGCTCCCACTCTTTGCCAAGGAAAAGGTGCTCGGCAAGCCCGCATTCCTTGCAGATGAGGAACGCCACCGGGGAAAATGCCGATCCTGTCGGGAGCGCGACATATTTGTGAATCGCCCTGATTTTGCAGACCAGGCCGAGTTTACGTAGCCAGTCGAGGGCGCGGTATGCGTTTACGGGCTTCATGCTCGCGACGCCTTCGAGCGTGGCAAGAATGTCGTAGGCGCCGAGCGGCTCGTCCGCGTCGAGCAGCACCTGATAGACATGTCGCCTGAGCGTCGTGAAGGACTGGCCACAGGCTTTCGCCCTTGTTTCAGCGAGTTCCCAGAGTTCACTTTTTGGGAGATTTGCAAGCGTTTGTGCCATTTCCGGCCGGTCGCGTCTCGCCTTTTCAGGTGTCGCCATGAGCGACCTCCGACATGTGCAGTCCAGCTCGGTCGAGCGCGGCGATCACGTCGCCCGGCGACAGGTTTTCGGTGATGAAGACGAGGCGCGAACCGTTCGGAGCGACACCCGTGCGCTGAAACTCGAACTGCCCGCAAACACCCTGTATGAGCGCCGCGCTCTCCGAGCCATCCGTCAGATCGACCAGGCCCTTGACCCTCAGGAGGTTGCGTCCGAAGCGCTCACCCAGATTCGACAGACCGGACCGAAGTGTCTCGAGCGAGACCGGGGCGTCGAAATTGACGGAAAAGCTCGCGGCACTGTGCCCGCTCAGCGGCTCATGGGCCGGTGGCTCCAGGCCTTGCCTCGGGCGATAGTCGCAAAGCCGCGCACAAAGCGCTCTTGAGGCGTCTGACACATCCCGCCTGACGGTCTCAGCAAGAGGATTGAACTGTCGCAGGCGAGCTTCCAGCGCCTCGAGTTCCCGGCGGGAAACAGGGTCCTCGATAAGGTCGGTTTTCGAGAAAACGATGGTATCGGCCAGGGCCACCTGCCGACGGGCTTCTTCGTACCGATCAAACCCGTATTCGCCGCGCAGCGCATCGAGAACCGTGACAACACCCGCGATGCGGTAAAACGCCTTGAGCCGGCTATCATTGGCCACGGCATGACAGAGGCGGCTGGGGTCTGCAAGACCCGTGGTTTCAATGATGACCTGATCAACCGGGGCCATCTCGCCAGACGAAATCTTCCCTGAAAGATCGATCAGAGCTTCGCGAACATCTCCGCTGATCGAGCAGCACAGGCATCCGGTTGTGGTCTCAAGCAAGATGCCGTCGCCGGCATGGGTGACCAGGTCGCCGTCAATCTGTTCGCGGCCGAACTCATTGACGATAACCGCCGTTCTCGCGGTCTCGGGTTTGCGCAGATGTTCCAGGAGGAGCGAGGTCTTCCCGCTGCCCAGGAAGCCGGTGAGGATCATGATCGGCATGCGACCGGCCGATGGCGACATCGCGGACCCCGAATCCATCCCTTGACGACCTCCTGACGACTGCTCTATCGGGAACTTATCGTATGTTATTATATTACACAAGACGGAGAGGTCATTCATGAGACGGATCCTGCTGCTTGCCGCAGCGAGCGCCCCATTGTGGCTGGAGGGCGCATCGGCCCAGACCGCGAATGATGAAATCACCATCGAGCCAGTCATCGTCACGGGCACGGCGCGTGAGGCCAGCGTCCTGACGACCCCGGCCGATGTCAGCCGCCTGGCCGGCGAAGAAAAGGCACGTTTGCAGTCTTCAGGCCTTGGCAATGTGCTGGACGGGTTTGCCGGCGTCGACACGATCGGGACAGGTGACCAGGTCGGCAAGCCGGTTATCCGCGGGCTGTCCGGCAACCGTGTGCGCATCCTGTCCGATGAGCTGGGTCTCGATTTCCAGCAATATGGCGTGCGCCACCCTGCGAACATCGATCCCTATATCGCCGAAGAGATCGAGATTGTGCGGGGTGCAGCCAGTATTCTCTACGGGTCGGACGCGATCGGCGGCGTGGTGAATGTGATTTCCAAACGCCCGCCATCGACGGACCCTGAAAAGAGCTTTTTCGCAGGCGAGGCGACACTGGGTTATCAAAGCGCCTACAGGCAAACGACGGGGGCGCTTCAACTCGAGGCCGCCAATGGCCCCCTTGGCGCGGTCGGCACGCTGGTCCTGCGTAACTCCGATGGCCTCGTTGTTCCTGACGAGCCCACAGCCCTGGAGACCGGCGACACACGCGGACCGCTGGTGACGGGCGATGTGCCGTTCACCGATTTCGAGCAGGTCAATGGCGATATCGCCATCGGTTACCAGACCCCGCGCGGACCCGTGACGTTACGCTGGGAGGGATATCGCAGCGACCAGAATTTCGTTGTGCCGGACCCGCCGCCGCCGGATTTCGATGCACCCCTGCAACCTGGCGGCATCGGGCAGGATCTTGAAAACGATATCATCCACCTGTTTGCCGAGCTTGACATGGGCGAGACCCTGCAGCTGGTCCCCAGCCTTGCCTATTCGCGGAACCTGCGGGTCGCCAATCCCGGTCCGCCCGAACCCCTGCCGCGCAGCGAGCTTCCCGATGCGGCGGTGATCGACATCCTGCGCGAGAATGTGACGGCGCGTGTCGACCTGAAACACGGCCCGCAATTCGCCGGCCTGACCGGCCGGATCGGAGCCGAGGCCGTCCTGATCGACCAGGAAAGCCGTGGGGCCGTGGCCCTCACACCCGGCGGCGACATCACGAAACTGGCGGTCTTCGCACTCGAAGAGGCAAGCTTCGGAGACCTGATCGTCAATGTGGGGGCCCGGATCGACCGCATCGAGATCGAAGCCGATCCCGGCAAGACCAATCAGGCCGACTTCTTCGAACCGGTCCCGGCCGATGCGCTCGATCAGGACTATACGGTCGCCACGGGCTCGATTGGCGCTGTCTACCGTGTCAGTGAACGCCTTTCCATCACGGGCAATCTCGCCCGCGGCTTCCGGGCGCCGACCATTTTCGAACTGTTCGTGGATGGTGTGCATGGCGGCGTCGGGGCGGTCCAGAAAGGTGATCCCGATCTGGGCGAAGAGACCTCCCTGAACGCAGATGCGTCCCTGCGCTATGAAGGGGTTGGCGCACGCGTGAAACTGACAGGCTATGTCAATGACATTTCCGATTTCATTTTCCTGGCCGGGACGGGAGACACCAATCCGGGCGGTCTGCCGATCTTCCAGGTCAGTCAGCAGGATGCCCAGTTGGCGGGCTTCGACATTGAAGGCGGCGTGAATCTGACCCAATGGGCCGAACTGCGCGGCACCCTTGAATATGTCGATGGTGAGCTCGATGACGGCCGGCAGGTGCCGCTTCTGCCGCCGCTCAAACTCGGCGGTGAACTGGAATTCACACGCGATCGCCTCGGTCCGGCCCGTGACGGCTATATCGTGCTGGGTGTGTCCTATGCCGACAGCCAGCAATCGGCGGGCCTCATCGAGCCGTTCGGTCAGTTCGATGCCCCGCCGCCGCCCTTCGGGACCGGTTCCACCGACAGCTACACGCTGGTCGATCTCCAGGCCGGTCTCAGCTTTGATGCGGTGGATCTCTCGCTCAATGTCGAGAACCTTCTCGACGAGCCGTATCGCGACTTCCTCGACACCTACAAGAACATCACGCTGGGTCCCGGCCGGAACGTGATGCTGACACTCAGCACGGAGTTCTGAAGCCATGACCCGACCTGCCAGGGCGGCCGCGATTGACGCGTCTGCCATGACCCTGTCGGGCCTGTGCCTGATCCACTGCCTCCTGCTGCCCCTTGTGGCGGTCTCCCTGCCGGTTGCCGGGGTGCTCGCCGAGGCGGAATGGGTTCACAAGGCCTTTGTCGCGGCTGCCCTTCCCATTTCCGGCTTCGCCATCGCGCGAAGCTGGAACCGACCAAGCGCCGCCGGTTTCGCATGGCTCGCGCTCACCGGGCTCGCCCTGCTCTGTGCGGGCGCTTTTGTCGAGCCGCTGCATGACCATGAAACCGCACTCACAGTGCT
>CAZXWB010000126.1:0-5517 GCA_964644395.1 uncultured Hyphomonadaceae bacterium
TAAACTGCAGCCACACATGGAACCGGCCCCAACTGTTTGAGAAGCGAGACCTAGTTCATTTCACCAACGAACTCAATTATCGGCTTTACTGGCACTGTTCCCACCGCCATTGGCGATGGATCAGTCGTCCTCCGCCTCGCCCATGAAGTCGACGGAAAAGGCCGTGTCATCCTCCACCGGCCCGGTTTCACGCGGCGCGGTCTCAAGCCTTTCCACACCCTCGGGCAGTTCGTCGGCCTCAAAGGCCTCCGGAATGACCGATGAGAGCAGCCCCTCGGCGGCGAGCTCCGCCTTTCCGGGCAGCATGTCGAGGCTCTCAATGCCGAAATGCTCCAGGAACGCGCCCGTGGTGCCATAGGTGACCGGCCGGCCGGGCGACTTGCGCCGGCCCTTGATCTTGACCCATCCGGCCTCGAACAGCTTGTCGACCGTGTCCTTCGACACCGCGACACCGCGAACATCCTCGATCTCGGCCCGCGTCACGGGCTGGGCATAGGCGATGATGGCCAGGGTCTCGAGCGCGGCCTGGGAGAGCTTCTTCTGTTCGTGGCGCTCCTCGACGAACAGGAAGCCGAGATCGCCGGCGGTCTGGAAACGCCAGCGACCGTCGACCTCAATGAGGTTCACGCCGCGATTGGCGTAAGCCTTGCGTAGCTCCATGAGCACCGCACTGGCATCGGCGCCGGGTGGCAGGCACTCGGCAATCTGTTCCGCGCTGAGCGGGGCGCCGGCGGCAAACAGGACGGCCTCGGCGCGGCGCAGGGCATCGGACGCCGCCTCGACGTCCTCGCGCGAGACCACTGGGGCGCCAACTTCCGGCGCCTCGTCTTTCCCGGAGGCATCGGTCTTCCCAGGGCGCTGCCCAGCGTCAATCGGGCCGACCTGTGCCTCCAGCACCTTCTGTCCGCGCCGGAAGGCCAGCGAAAGCTGCTGCACCGCCTTGCGTACGTCTTCGGGTTCATTGACCGGATCGTCCATGGGCCGCTCCTTGTTCATCAGGCCGCCGCCTCCATCGTGGCATCATCCTCACCGTCCTCTGCCCGGGGCGAACGCAGGTAGAGCGGCGCAAAATGGGCATCCTGGCGGATCTGCACATCGCCGTCGCGGGCCAGTTCGAGCGTTGCGGAGAACACGCTCGCCAGCCGCGTGCGGCAGGGCAGTTCATCGTCCTGGTCGAAATCCTCCACAAGGAGCTGCAGGGCGCGCCATTCCGCCAGCCGCGGCGCCACCGCCTTCAGCCGGTCGCGCGCCACCTCCAGCGGCAGGACGAACTGCTTCTCCACCGTGTGGGGCTTTTCCTTTTCCTTGCGCGCCCGGATCGTGCCGAAGGCCTTGGCAAGATCGTGCAGGCTGGCACGGTATTCGGTCTGCCTGACAACCTTGGGCCGCTCCGGCTGGCCACGGGCGAACACATCCCGGCCCAGAAGCTCGCCGTCAAACAGATCGTCCACCGCGCGGCGCATGGCCTCCAGCCGCTTCAGCCGGAAGGCGAGCCGGCGAGCCATGTCCTCCCCGGAGGTCTCCTCGTCATCCTCGGATTTCTGCGGCTTCGGCAGCAGGAGGCGCGACTTCAGCAGGGCGAGCCAGGCGGCCATGACGAGGTATTCCGCCGCCAGGTCGATCCGGCCATCCTTGGCCTGTCGGATGAAGCCCAGATACTGCTCCGACAGTTTCAGGACAGACACCCGGAGCAGGTCCACCTTCTGGCGCCGGGCGAGCTCGAGCAGGAGGTGGAGCGGGCCTTCATAGCCATCCACATCCACCACAAGGGCGTCTTCTGCTTCGATGATTTCGTTACTCAACGCGCGAACGGGGCCAGTCTCCATCAGGCCACCGCCTCCATCGGTCGCCGCAGGAGGCTGCGGAACGCCTCCCAGGTCCTGTCGGCATCAAAGCTCGGATCGATCCGCGCCGTGGTCGCGCTCTCCGCCGCAAGCGCCCGTTCGAGCGCGCGCCCCTCAAGGTCCTGCGCCGCTTCGCCGACCTCGCGCATTTCCGCAAGGATCTCATCGGGATCGGTCAGGAAACCGGAACAGTGCAGGACCACGTCGCAGCCCGCATCAAGCGCGCGCCCCGTTCGCTCGGCGAGGGTGCCGCCCAGCGCCTTCATGCCGAGATCATCACTCATCAGGAGGCCGTCAAATCCGATCCGCTGGCGGATCACCTCCGAAATCAGCTTTTCCGAGTGGGTCGCCGCAACACCGGCCTCGATCGCCTCGTAGGCAATATGGGCCGTCATCGCCATGGGGGCGTCGCTCAGCGCGGTGAAGGCGGCGAAATCGGCATCAAGCAGGTCGCTGCCAACGCTGACGACGGGAAGCTCCTCGTGACTGTCGGCAAAGGCGCGCCCATGGCCGGGAATGTGCTTGATCACCGCAGCCACGCCGCCGGCATGCAGGCCCTCCATGGCGGCGCGGGCAAGATTGGCGACCTGGACCGGCTCCTGGCCGAAGGCGCGATCACCGACAATGTCATGGGCGCCGGGCACACGCAGGTCGCAGACCGGCGCACAGTCGCCATGTATGCCGAGCGCGGCCAGCTCATGGGCCATCAGCCGGTGGCCGAGGAAGGCCGCCTTGGTCCCCCGCGCCCGGTCCTCGCCATAGAGCCGGGCATAGGTCTCGGCACTGGGAAAGGTCGGCCATTCCGGCGCCCTCAGACGAGCCACGCGACCGCCCTCCTGATCGGTGAACACCATGCAGGGCCGATCGAGGGCCGACCAGATGTCGTCGACCAGGCGGCGCACCTGCTGGCGGGACTCGATGGAGCGTCCCATGAGGATGACTCCCCAGGGCTGGAGACCGGAAAAGAGATCCCGCTCGGCCGGGCTGAGAACGGGCCCGGAAACGCTGAGTATCGCTGCACGCATCGTGGTCATGTCCTCTTTTGTCATGGCTCCAGTGTGGCACTGGCAGGGTCAGCTTGTGGCCGCGCCGGGGTCCGGCTAGCGCTCGACGACAATGCAAGAACCGCCATCGGCCTTGAGCGCGTCACAGAAGCTTACGGCTTCTGAACGGTCCTGGAAACGCCCGGCACGCAGGCGGAAGAAAACACCCTTTGCACCGAGGTCGGCGCGCTGGACATAGCGGCTGGCGCCATTGAAGATGTCATCATACTGAACCGACAGTTTCGACCAGGCCGCCTCAGCGCCGGCCTCGCTGCGCAGGGCGGCCACCTGGACGAGGTAATTGCCCTCGGAACTGAAGCTGAAGCGCGGGGCCGCCGGCTCAGACGCGGCTGGCGCCGGCTCGACAGCGATATCCGGGGCGCGCTCGAGACGCCGCGTGCGGATCGACGGCGCTTCGGCGAGCGTGGTCTCGTCAGCGGCCTTCGGCGCGGCGTTGCCGATTTCCGCCGGCGCAGGATCGACCACGGCGGCGGTCTCGTCTCCAGCGGGCGGCGGGGCTGCGGCTTCCGGTTCGGGATCGGAGCCCGGACGCAGGTCCATGGGCGGCTCGCCGGCCAGGCGCACATCGCGTTCGGCGGGCGCCACAGCCACATTGGCGCGCGCCGGTACCACCGCCTCCTCGGGCAGCGTCTCGATCTGACGATAGACGCGGCGCGGCTCGTCCGGCGCCACCTGGGCGCCCGGCCCCTTTGTCTTGTACTCGCTCTTCTCTGCCAGCAGCACCGGCAGCTCGCCCTCGCTGGTCCGCACGCCCTGGGAGTAGGTATTCCAGACCACCGCGCCGAACACCACAAGGACGCCACCGGCGAGCGCCAGGATCAGCGGACCACGCCCGCCAGCATCCTCGCGAACCTGGAAGTCGCGCTCGCCCTCAAGCTCGTCGAGGTCGTCGAAACTGAATCCCGGCCGGTCAAAGCTCATCTCTGCCATACTGCCCATCGCACTCTTGGTTGCCTTGGTTAACCGTGCGGCCTCTTTCGTTAATGCCCGCCTAATGGAGGCCGACCCGCCCTTGCTGCGCGTGCGCCGCAGCGCCCGGCCCGCTGGTACCCACCTGTAGTAACTGCAACGATTCGGGCGGTTTCAGAGCATGCTTTCCAGGCTGAACAGGCGACTGTGCTCATCTATGGCAAAATTGTCCGTCATGCCGGCAATATAGTCACACACCAGCCGCGCCCGGTCGAAACTGTCGAGCGTCTCGGCATGGGTGCGCCAGGGCGGCGGCAGCGTGCTCGGATCGAGCAGGAACTGGTCGAACAGGTCGGCCAGCACGCGCTTGGCCTGGCTTCGCATGCGGTTGACCTTGTAATGCTTGTACATGCGCTTGAACAGGAACGCCCTGAGCGCGCGCATATTCTGGAAGAGATCCCCGGAGAACTGGATGAGCGGTACCTCCATTGCGCGAACATCAGCCGCGGAGCCCGGCTTGTACTCAGCGATGCGGCGCAGCGATTCCGCCACCACGTCATTGATCCACAGCCCGATGAGCCGTCGCACCGCCTCATAGACCAGCCGCTGGTCGTCGATGCCCGGATGGTCGCCCGCCACCTCCCGGAAGGTCTCGCCCACAACGGGGATATCCTGCAGGTCGGCGATGGTGAACAGGCCCGCAGCAATGCCGTCGTCAATGTCGTGATTGTTGTAGGCGATGTCATCGGCCAGCGCCGCCACCTGGGCCTCGGGGCCGGCAAAGCTCGACAGTTCCAGCGCCTCGAGGTGTTCGAAGTCACGAAACGCCTTCGGCAGGCCGGCAATATCATCGGGCCGGTCGACCAGCGGTCCATTGTGCTTGATCAGGCCTTCCAGCATCTCCCAGGTCAGGTTCAGCCCGTCAAAGGCCGGGTAGCGCGCCTCGAGCTTGGTCACGACACGCAGGGTCTGGGCGTTGTGGTCGAAGCCCTCATAGTCGGCCATGCATTCGTCGAGCTGGTCCTCGCCGGCATGGCCGAAGGGCGGATGGCCGAGGTCATGGGCCAGCGCCAGCGCCTCGGCCAGGTCCTCGTCGAGCCCCAGCGTGCGCGCGATGGAGCGGGCGATCTGGGCCACTTCAAGGGAATGGGTCAGCCGGGTGCGGTAATGGTCGCCCTCATGGGCCACGAAGACCTGGGTCTTCTGCTTCAGCCGGCGAAAGCCGCTGGCATGGATGATGCGGTCGCGGTCGCGCTGGAAGGGCGTGCGCGTGGCCGATGGCGGCTCGTCAACGAACCGCCCGCGGGAATTTTCCCAGCGCGTGGCGATCGGTGATCTCTTTTCCTCCATGGCAATCACCCTTATACTTCCTGGATGACCGAGACCCTAGACACCCAGCCCGTCACCGTCACCGCATCAGCTGCGAAGCGAATTAATGCGATTCTGGCCAAACGCGACGACGCCGCGGCACTGCGCGTTTCCGTGGAGGGGGGTGGTTGTTCGGGCTTTTCCTACAAGTTCGATTTTGCCGACGCACCGGGCGAGGACGACCTCGTGCTGGAACGTGACGGCGCAAAGGTGTTCATCGACGAGATGAGCCTTGAACTGCTCTCGGGATCGGAAATCGACTTCACCGAAGAACTGATCGGCGCGAGCTTCAAGATCAGGAACCCCAACGCCACGGCGGCCTGCGGCTGCGG
>CAZXWB010000127.1:0-5354 GCA_964644395.1 uncultured Hyphomonadaceae bacterium
CCGGTCTGGCTTCTGGACGAGCCCTTCGCCAATCTCGACGCCGCCGGCCGGGAACTGGTCGAACGCCTGATCGCCGAGCAGTGCGCCAAGGGCGGCATCGTCATCGCCGCCAGCCATGACGCAACCAAGCGCGCACCGGACCGGACCGTCGACCTGTCAGCGGCAAAAACGGTGGCGCCGTGAGCCTCGCCACCTCCGCCGCCGCGCTTTACCTGCGCACGATCCGGGAGACCTGGGCCGGTGGCACCGGAACGCTGCTACCGCTCACCTATATTGTCGGCGGTGCCGCGCTCATCCCGCTGGTGGCCGGCGACGCGATTGGCGGCGTGGTCGAACTGTTCCGCGCCAGCGGCGCCCTGACAGCCGCGCCCGAGGGCATCTCCAACAGTGACCTGCTCGGGCTCATCGCGCCGGGCCTGTTGTGGTTCCTGCTTGCACTGGCATCGCTCGTCACGCTTGAGCGCATCTTTCAGTCCGACCTCGAGGATGGCGCGCTCGATGACTACCGCCTCGGTCCGCTGCCCATGGAGCTTGTCGCCTTCATCAAGGTGGTGGCGGTCTGGAGCCTGGTCGCCCTGCCGGCGCTGCTTGTCCTGCCCCTGCCCGGCCTGTTCCTCGGCCTCGGGCCCCTGGAGAGCCTTGCCTCACTGCCGGCCTTCCTGATGGGCAGCCTGGCCTTCTTCTTCTGGGGCGGCGTCGGTGCAGCGCTTGCCGCGTCGGTCCGCCGCAGCGGCCTGCTCATCGCCGTCATTGTCCTGCCCTTCTATGCACCGGCGGTGATTTTCGGCGCCGGCGCGGTGGATGCGATCCCGTCTGGCGGTGGACTGGACGCCACAGCGCTGATGTTTCTTGCCGCCGCCACGCTGATGTCCGCCGCCGTCGGCCCGGTTGCGAGCGCCCAGGCCTTGAAACTCGCCGGCGAGGGGTGACTTTACATATTGCAATGTTGAAAATTCTTCGCTCTGAGATCGGCCAGACATGTTGAGTAAGCTTGCCAATCCCCACCGCTTCATGCGCACCAGCGCCTGGCTGATGCCGACGCTCGGCGTAGCCGGCGTTTTGATGCTGGTGGCCGGCACCTACTGGGCGCTGTGGCAGGCCCCGGCGGAGAAATACCAGGGCGACAGTGCGCGCATCATGTTCGTGCATGTGCCGGCGGCCTGGCTGTCCATGGGCGGTTATGTGGGCATGGCGATTGCCGGCTTCACCTGGCTCGTCTGGCGCCACGCCCTGGCCGATGTGGCCGCCCGCGCCATTGCGCCGCTGGGTGCGGCCTTCACCGCAATCTGCCTGTTCACGGGGTCGATCTGGGGCAAGCCGACCTGGGGCACATGGTGGGAGTGGGACGGGCGCATGACCTCGGTCCTGTTCCTTCTCCTGCTCTATATCGGCTACATCGCCCTGCGCGCGGCCATGGATTCCCGCGAGACCGCCGCCAAGGCAAGCGCGATCCTGGCCCTTGTGGGCCTCGTGAACATTCCGGTGATCCGGTTTTCCGTCGACTGGTGGAACACGCTGCACCAGCCCGCCAGCGTGATCCGCGAGGGCGGACCGAGCATGGAATGGGATTTCCTCGGTCCGCTGCTCTGGAACGCGGTGGGTTTCTCCCTGCTGTTCGGCTTCCTTGTCCTCCTCGCCATGCGCGCCGATGTCCGCGAACGCCAGGCGGAATCGCTGCGCCTTAAGCTCGTGACGGGGTGAGACCGGCCCCATGACCCTTCCCGACTTCGGCGAACACACTCCCTATGTCTGGGCCGCTTTCGCCCTCAGCTTTCTCGTCATCCTCGTCCTGTTCGTGGTAAGCCTGATCCGGGCGCGTGCGGCCAAGTCCCGCCTGGAAGAGGTACGCGCCGCGCTGGATGATGTCAGGGCCCAACGCAAAGAGACCGCCTGATGTCGCGCCTGGTCTGGCTCGCCCCGCTCATCCTGCTCATCGCCTTCGGCGTGATCGCAGCGATCCGCCTGGTCGCAGGCCCCGGCGCCGATGCGCCCGTTTTTCGGGAACAGCTCGACCCGCGGCCGGCACCGGAGATCCGTTTCCCACCGCTGAGGGAGGGCCGGGAGCCCGTCGTCTTCGCAGCCGCTGACAACGGCCCGATTGCAGTCAACCTGTTCGCGAGTTGGTGCACGCCCTGCAAGGCCGAACACCCAAGACTCATGGCCTTGTCGGAGACGGAGGGCGTTCGCCTCATTGGCGTCCTCTACAAGGACAGCGCCGAGGCGGGCGAACGCTTCCTTGCCGATCTGGGCGATCCGTACGACACCATCGTCACCGACGAAGACGGCTCAGGCGGGCTGGATTTCGGCATCACCGGCGTGCCGGAAACCTTCCTCATCGATGGCAACGGCCAGATCGTCCAGCACTATCGCGGCCCCCTGGATGATCGCGACGTTTCCGAGATCGCGAACTTCTTCGCCGAGGCTCAGAACCGGTAATAGGCGCGCACGCCCAGGCTGTCGAGGCCTTGGTTGCGACCGTCGCCAAGGATCTGTCCGTGGGAGAGGTGCTCAAAGATAAGTTGCGCGCCCCAGTTCTCGCCGAGGTCGCGATTGATGGCAAAGCTGGTGCGGAACAGGTCGTCCGATCCCAGAAGCAGGTTTTCCTCGCCGAAGATGCGCGCCTCCTCGGTCCCGGTCCGGAACAGATTGTTCTCCGTCCCGTCATGGATGACATAGGACAGAGAAGGCTCGAAGGACCATTTCTCGGCGAAATCGAAATTCCACACCAGGCCGGCCCCGCCATAGCTGGTCTCACCTGCGGTGTTCGCGCTGGCGATGATGAAGGGCCGCGGTTCGCCCGCCCAGGACAGGAAGCCCGGCGACGCAAAGACGATTTCAGCCGAAACGTTCGGGCCGTCTTCCTTGTCGGCATTCTTGCAGTCGGTGACGCAGATATTGTGGGCCAGTACGCCGCCGCGTACCTCTTCCACAAGCTGGGCCTGGGCCGCCGGTGCGATGACCGTGCTGCCCAGCAGCAGCCGTTTGACGAGATTGATCATGACTTCCACCCCTGTTCTGTTCAGGTTCTGGAAGCACGCGGGCACGCTTTCGGCAAGTATCGGTATGGCCGCCGGCGCGCAATATCCCGCCATGGTGGTTTTCGCGACACGGGTAAGGGCGAATGGGACTAGCGCCGGAGGTCCGCAAGCCTCAGCTTCAGTTCCGGAACCTTGGCACAAATGGCGAAATCCTCAGCGCTCACCGCTTTCGGCGTCGCCCAGCGCTCGCCCTCGCGTTCCCGGTGCACGAGGACCAATTCCCGCTCGATATCCACCACCCAGTATTCCTGGACGCCGTGGGCTGCGTAGAGGTCCGCCTTCGGGCCGAGATCGTCATTCAGGCTGCTTTCGGACACCTCGATGACCAGCAGAATGTCCTCCGGGTCAGGCATGGTCCGGGCCTGCTCGCGGCGAACGACATAGGCGTCGGGGCTGGGCGCATTGTGCGGAGACAGGTTGAGCGTGGCATCCGCCATGACGAAAACGTGGTCGGGTGCCGTCTTCGCGAGATGCGCGATGATCGCCGATTTCGTGAACCGGTGTGGAATGCCTTCGGCTGCCATCTGGTAGATCACCCCGTCGATGAGTTCGTATTTCTGGGTCGGATCAATGATCCGCTTCTCCATCATGGCGAGCACGTCGTCGAAGGTGAGCTTGAGGCGCGGCTGACTGGCGATATCGGTGATCAGGGTCATGGGTTGAGCATAGCTGAAAAAGGGCAGCCGTGGGAGTCGCAAGCCGCGGGGCGCACAGGGCATAGCACCCCGCGGCAGTGCGATCCTAGCTGAAGTGCAAGACCTTGGCGTAGCGCACCTGCTCCAGCCCCGAGAGCTCAGCGAGCAGCGCGTCGGGAAGCTCGGCATCGATGCCGACCAGCGCCACGGCTTCCTCGCCTGGCGCGGTGCGGCCGAGATTGAAGGTGGCGATATTGATTCCCGCCTCGCCCAGCAGGGTGCCCAACGCACCGATAAAGCCCGGCGTATCGTGATTGTTGACGTAGAGCATGGTGGGCAGGAAATCGCCCTCCAGCGCCATGGTCTTGACCTCGGTGATCTTGGGCTGGCCGCTGATCACAGAGCCGGCAAGCGTGCGCCAGCCATTGCCCACCCTTATCCGCACGCGGATGAGCGAATCATAGACCGGCGAGAGCTCCGACTTGGTCTCCGTCAGCTTGATGCCCGCATCCTGCAGGATGGCCGGCGCGGAGACGAGGTTCACATCGCCGCGCGAAGGGCGCAGCAGGCCGGCGGTCAGCGCGGCGGTAATCGGCTTGCGATTGAGCTCGACCACGTCACCCTCATACTCGACGACGACCTCGGTAAAGCCCTCGTCGGAGATCTGGCCGGCGAAGGCGCCGAGCTTCTCGGCCAGCGCGATGAAGGGCTTCAGGCGCGGGGCTTCCTCGGCCGTCACCGAGGGCATGTTGAGCGCATTCGTCACCGCACCGGTCAGGAGATAGTCCGACATCTGCTCGGCCACCTGCAGGGCGACATTTTCCTGGGCCTCTTCCGTGGCGGCGCCGAGATGCGGCGTGGCGATGAAGTTCGGCGCACCGAACAGGACATTGTCCTTCGCCGGCTCCTCGGCAAACACGTCGAAGGCGGCTGCAGAGATGTGCCCGCTATCGAGCCGTTCGCGCACCGCCGCCTCGTCCACCAGGCCGCCGCGGGCGCAATTGACGAGCATCACGCCGGGCTTGGTCTTAGCCAGTGCCTCGGACGAGAGGATGTTGGCGGTCTGCTCGGTCTTCGGCACATGCAGTGTGATCACGTCGGCGCGGACGAGCAGTTCGTCCAGCTCGACCTTTTCCACGCCGAGCTCTACCGCACGATCCTCGGTGAGGTAAGGATCATAGGCGACCACCTTCATCTTCAGGCCGAGCGCGCGCTCTGCCACACGCGAGCCGATATTGCCGGCCCCGATCAGGCCGAGGGTCTTGTAGGACAGCTCCCGGCCCATGAAGGCCTTTTTCGGCCACTCTCCGGCCTGGGTCCCGGCATTGGCGGCGGGTATCTGGCGGGCGGCGGCGAACATCATGGCGATGGCATGCTCGGCTGTGGTGACCGCATTGCCGAAGGGCGTGTTCATGACCACGACACCCTTCGATGTGGCCGCCTTGATGTCGATATTGTCGACGCCGATCCCGGCCCGGCCGATGACCTTGAGGTTTTTCGCAGCCGCGATGACATCGGCGTCGGGCTTGGTGGCGGAGCGCACCGCCAAGCCGTCATACTGGTCAATGATACCCATCAGCTCGTCTTTCGACAGGCCGGTCTTAACGTCGACCTCGAGGCCGCGGCTCTTGAAGATGTCGACGGCAGCGGGGCTGAGACTGTCTGAGATCAGGACTTTGGG
>CAZXWB010000128.1:0-5325 GCA_964644395.1 uncultured Hyphomonadaceae bacterium
ATGGTAGCCCGCTCCGCAGCGGTGAACTTGCGTTCGGCCGTGGCACCAAAATCGAGAATATCCTCGCCATCGGTCAGGATCATGGCCCCGTCCACGGCATCAACCGAGGTGCCGGACATGAAACCGGCCACCCAGCTTGGCTGCCCTGTATCAATCACAGTCATCAATTCGAGCTTCCGGTGCTGTTTTTATCGCGCCACCGCGGTTTATCCGCGGTGTCCAGCTCGTGGGATGAACTCCTGGATGTGATGCAGCTTAATCTCACAAGGTGAGGCTCCGAGTTGGGCCCCGTGGATAAACCACGGGGCATCGCGCCAGGGTAAAGCGCTATGGCATTGTCCAAACCGGGCTCCTTCCCTAAGAGGCGTGGCCTGAACCGAGTGATTGGAGGGCCCCGTGGCCGAATACAAGTCGGAATTCCTGCGCACACTGCACGCGCGCGGCTATATCAGGCAGCAGACCCACGAGGCCGAGCTTGACGCCTATTGCAGCTCTGGTGTTCCGACGGCCTATATCGGTTTCGACGCGACGGCGGACTCCCTCCATGTCGGCTCTCTCGTCGGCATCATGATGCTGCGCCGGCTCCAGCAGGCCGGTGGCAAGCCCATCGTCCTGATTGGCGGCGGCACGACAAAGGTCGGCGACCCGACGGACAAGGAAAAGTCCCGCCCGCTGCTCACCGAAGCCGAGATCGACCGGAATGCCGAGGGCATCCGCCAGGCCTTCGAACCCTTTCTCAGCTTCGGCAGCGGCCCCACCGATGCGGTGATGGTCAACAATGCCGACTGGCTCGATGAGCTCGGCTATATCGAATTCCTGCGCGATATCGGGAAATACTTCACCATCAACACCATGGTGAAACAGGACACCGTCGCCCGCCGGCTGGCCAATGAGCAGCCCTACACCTTCCTGGAATTCAACTACACGCTGCTGCAGGCCTATGATTTCCTGGAACTCGCCCGGCGCCATGCCTGCCACATCCAGATGGGTGGGTCTGACCAGTGGGGCAACATCGTCGCGGGCGTGGACCTGAACCACAAGGCCGACGGGCGCGAGGTGTTCGGGATCACCTGCCCGCTCATCACCACCGCATCGGGCGGCAAGATGGGCAAGACCGCCGACGGCGCGGTCTGGCTCAATGGCGAGAAATGCACGCCTTACGAATACTGGCAGTTCTGGCGCAACACCGAGGACGCCGATGTGGGCCGGTTCCTGAAACTCTTTACCGACCTGCCCATGGACGAGATCGCCCGTCTCGAAGCGCTCGAAGGCGCCGAGATAAACGACGCCAAGGTGGCGCTCGCGAATGCCGCCACAACCCTGCTGCATGGTGCAGGGGCCGCTGCCGAAGCCGAGGCGGCGGCGAGGGCCGTGTTCGCCCAGGGTGCCAGCGCCGAGGGCCTGCCGACCACCGAAGTCCCCCGGGCCGACCTGGAAGCCGGCATGCTGGTGGCTGCAGCCTTCACTGCCGCCGGGCTCACCGCATCGAATGGCGAGGCCCGCCGCCTGATCAAGCAGGGCGCAGCGAAGGTGAACGACACGGGTGTCAGCGACCAGAATGCCGAGCTGGGTCCGGGCGACCTTGTCGATGGCACGATCAAGTTGTCGGCCGGCAAGAAACGCCACGCGCTGCTGAAAGCAGTCTGAGTGTCTGAACGGAAACGCCTGGCCAGCCCTCAGCCCGGCTCCGCGGCCGCGTTCGGATCGGGCACGCTCTCCTGTTCGACGATCACATCGGTGTCGGCGGGATTCTCGAAGATGCGCCGGAGCACACCCGGCGTGATCGCCG
This sequence comes from uncultured Hyphomonadaceae bacterium, assembly GCA_964644395.1. Lineage (GTDB taxonomy): Bacteria > Pseudomonadota > Alphaproteobacteria > Caulobacterales > Hyphomonadaceae > JBGSUF01. Next base: position 1,790 of record CAZXWB010000128.1, read on the forward strand.
AGAGCGGATTGACCGAAACCTGGGCGCGCGCCAGCGTTCCCTCCACGCCGTAGGTCAGCGAGAAGACGCCCTCGCCCTCGCGCGAGACAAACAGGTCGCCGATCACCGGGATGCCGCCAAGGGCGGAGTTGATCCCGAAACTCGGCACCAGAACGCCCGACAGGTCGATGCCACCATCGGGACTGAAATCCACAAAGCCATTCACCGTCACGCCGAGCGCCGGGCCCGAGGCGCGTCCGCCGCGCACCACGAACCGGTCACCGGACACCGTCAGCGGCAGGTCGACCTCGGTGAAGAGCACGCCCTCTCCGGACAAGGTGTCGGCGAGGCCCTGGAGTGACGCCAGCGACAGGACCTGGGTGAACATGGGCGCATCGGCGAGCCGGGCGTTGAACAGTTTCAGGTCAAAGCGCGAGGGCTGGTTACCGGGGCGCAGGACCCCATCGAGTTCGAGCTCGCCGCCCAGCAGGAAATCGATATCGAGCAGTGCGAGCAGGAAAAAGCTCGCATCATCGGCGCGCACGCGCACGCTGCGCATGCCATTGCCCTGGCGCGCCAGGGCGGCTGAAAAGCTGCGCCCGGGCGCGGTCTCGCCTTCTGCGGCCAGGGCCTCCACCTGCCCGCCGCGCACGCGCGCCGACAGTGTGGCATCACGAATGCCGAGCCCCTCGCCGAGCTGCAATTCACCCACCTCGGCGCCGAGGTTGAGTTCACCTTCCAGGCTGCCGCCATCCCCGGCGAGCCCCGACATGCCATCGAACAGGCCCGAGGCGTCGAGGAACGGCCCGTTGAGCCGGACATTGACCCGGTCGCCCTCCCCGCGCGAAATCGCTCCGGCCACGTCGAGCCGGCCCGCAACGAAGGCGCGGGTCACGTCGATGACATCAATGCGACCGTCGGGGAGATACCGGACCGCACCGCTGAGCTCGAAATCCTCGCCATTGACGCGAACATCATAGCGCTGCGCGCTGTCCTCGCCGGGCGCGAAATAGGTGATGCGCGCTTGCCCCGCCTCGCCGGGCGGCTTGCGCAGGCCGATCTCGGTCAGATCCAGCCGTGCGGGTGTCAGGTCGAGGAAGACCTCGACCGAGTCGAACTCGGTGCCATCGCCGGCGCCGCGAATCTCCATGGGGATCTCGCCGCTGACAAAGGCCCTGAGCGCCAGGCCGAACCGGTTCAGCGTGTCGGCGTTCGCGGTGCCGCGCACCAGCAACGCACCATCGCGTGCCCCGGCTGACCGGCCAATGCCGTCGGCCCATTCGAAGGTGACCGCAGTGCCATCGACATCGCCATAGCCGGAGACGTTGAGGCGCTCCGGCGTCACCGTGATGCTCGCATTGGCCCCAGTCAGGTCGAGATCCCTGAAGACATCCTCGAGCCCGCCCCGGCGCATCCGACCATCGACCCGGAAATCGAGATCCTCCTGGCCTTCGGGCATGCCGACGCGCCGGCGCACCTCGAAATCGCCCTCGCCGGCGCCCGAGAAACGAGAGACATCAAGCCCTTCCTCACGGCCGATGGCGAGGCTGGAATCCTGCAGGACGCGCAGCACGTCGCGCACGGGGCCCTGGCCGGAGCCGGTGACGGTGAGCGTGCCGCCGGCTGGCTTGAACCGCGAAATCTCCACCCGTCCACCACTGATCGCCCAGTCGGACACCTTGCCAGACAGCACGTCGATGCTGAGCCCGTTGCCCGTCAGGCGTCCGCGCACCTCCGCGCCGCGCGCCGGCGGGATATCGGGCAGGAAGCGGTAGGACACGTCCCGCCCGGCATAGGTTATTTCCATGGCGTCGTCGGCGAGCACGCCGTCCACCGTCCGGCCGGGCGCCAGGTCGAAGCTCAGCTGGACATCCTCCATCGTCCCGGAGAGGAAATTCTGCCTGACCTGTTTGCGCGCATCGGTGCCGAGCGCGGGCGGCCAGAAGGCCATCATGTCGTCCTCGGTGACGGTGCCATCGATGGCCACCTCGGCCTGCAGCGTGATCGGTGGGCGACCGGCGCGGAAGGTCTCGCCCCAGCCGAGGAAGCCGCGCGCATCGGCGCGGAAGCCGGCATAACCGAAACGCAGCCGCTCGACGTCCGCCGAGCCCGCCACCGGGTCCACCGCACCGCTGAATTCCACGTCATCAAGGGCCCAGGCCACCTCACCAGCGGGCCGCGGATCAACGCGCAATCGCGGCGAGCTGAGCGTGACAGGCAGCGCGACGGTGCCGAACTCGTCGAGCAGGCGACCAATGGTGATGTCCATGTCGCCGCTGATCCGCGCCGACGAGAAATCCCGAAGCTGCGCGCGCAGGACCTGTTCCTCCACGTCAAATGCGCCCCATAGCGAGGCACCCGCCACTGGATAACCCCCGCCGGGCAGCGGCAGGCGCCCTTCGCCGAACTGCAGCTCCCAGCCGAGGGCTTCAAGACCGGTTTCCCGGCGCGCCGACAGGCTGAGCGTTCCCGAGACCGGCAGGCCCTCCGATACATTGAGGCCCGCCGGGGTGGCCCGGCCCGTAACGCGGTTCACCAGCGCCTCGAGTGACCAGTCAGACAGGCTGACCGACAGCTCGAGCGCGTCGCGGGCCGCATTGGCGCTCAGCGTCGTGCTGAGGCGTTCCGGCAGGCCCGCGCCCGGCGACAGTGTGGTGAGGCGCAGTTCCATCGCCCCGCCGGGTGCCTCGGAAAGCCTGGCGTCGAGGCGCGGGAGCGTGGCGAGCGTTTCACCCGACAGCCCGATGAATTCCACGGCGAAGGATTCCACCGTGACATAATCGAGGGTCACCGCATCGGAATCGGCTTCGATGGCGTCGAAGATTGCCGACACCACGCTGTCGACACGGCTGAGGACAAGGCGCAGGTCGAAACTTTCGGCCGCCGGAATGGTGATGGTCACCGGCTGGCCGGCAATGTCCCAGCGATCCCCGCCGAGATGGGTGATATCGACATTGCCGTCCTGGAGGATCACGCCCTCCACCCGGACCTCACCGCCAAACAGGGCCGAGGCGTCGAGGTCGATCTCGGCGGCCTCGGCGCGCGCCATCCGGCGACCATCGGCATTGAACAGGTCGACCCCTTCAGCCTCGATCAGCACCCGGGATTCCTCGGGCGACCAAAGCACCAGGAGGCGCTCGAAACTGACCGCATTGCCGCCGCGCGCGCGGGTCAGCGCCGCTTCCACATCATCCTTGAAGATGCCGATCTCGATCGGTCCGCTGGCCAGCCGGATCACGATCCCGGCGATGGCGATGAGCAGGAGCAGGAAGACCGCACCGAAAACTTCGAGGAAGAGGACCTTGGCGGTCTGGCGAACCAATCTCGGCACTCCAATTCTGCTGGCAAAGCCCAGTATGGGTCAGTGCGCTTGAAAGTGTAAGGCGAGAGACTGCTAAAGGTTTCTCGACAACAAGGAGAAAACCCATGTCAGTTGAACGCGCCCCGAAGGTCGGCGATCCCGCCCCCGATTTCGAACTGGAAACCGACACCGCCGGGACGATGCGCCTCGCGGACTATGCCGGCAAGCACCTCGTGCTGTATTTCTATCCCCGCGA
>CAZXWB010000129.1:0-5293 GCA_964644395.1 uncultured Hyphomonadaceae bacterium
CTTGTAAAACAAAGACTTACAGCGCAATCCAAAGGGGATGTCGAAGTCAGGAGCGCCATTCCACGCCGCAAAAGCTGGAGGCCACGCGGGGGGCCATTCCCCTCGACCGTCTGGGCACGCTGGAAGATTGCGCCGGCCCGGCGCTGGCCCTTCTGTCGCCGGCGCTGGGGGGATACGTGACGGGACAGGTGCTGGAGATCAACGGCGGTCAGTTGCTGGCCTGACGGGAGGACTGGCCGAGGCCATCTTCCCGTGCCCGAACGCCCGCGCACCCCTACACCCGGAAATACTTCGCCTGTGGGTGCAGGACGACGATGGCGGAGGTGGACTGCTCCGGCACCAGTTCGTCCTCGTCGGTCAGCGACAGGCCGATGCGCTCCGCCCCCAGCAACTCCAGCAGGGCGTGCTGGTCGGCGAGATTGGGGCAGGCCGGATAGCCGAACGAATAGCGCGAGCCCCGGTACTCCTGTTTGAACAGGCCCTCGATCTCGCGGGAGTCCTCGCTGGCGAAGCCCAGTTCGCCCCGCATGCGCTTGTGCACCACCTCGGCCAGGGCCTCGGCCATCTCCACACCTATGCCGTGCAGGTAGAGGTAATCCTTGTAGCGGTTGTCGCCGAACCACGACCGCGCCACCTCCGAGACGCGGTGGCCCATGGTCACGGCCTGCAATCCGATGACGTCGCGCACCGGGTCCGAGACATCGCGGAAAAAGTCGGCCAGGCACAGCCCGCCTTGCCGGTCCTGACGCGGAAAGGCGAAACGGGTCACCTCGGTCGTGCCGTCGGGCTCGAACAGCACCACGGAATCGCCGTCCGCCGCCGCCTTCCAGTAGCCGTAGACGGCCTGCGGCTTGAGGATATCCTCCTCCACACAGCGCCGCGCCATGTCGTGGAAGATCGGGCGCAGCTCCTTGGCGGCCCAGGCCTTCCAGTCCGCCAGCGTGCGGCCGCTTTTCTTCATGCCCCATTGGAACTGGTAGAGCGTGTTTTCGTTGACGTAGGGCACCAGGGTCTTGACGGCGATGGAGGTCTCCAGCACCCGCGAGCCCCAGAACGGTGGCGTCGGAGGTTCGACCCCGGCGTGCAGTTCCTGGCGACGCAAGCGGATTTCCTCGGCCTCGACCGGGCGGTTGGTGCGCTGGCGGGCCTCCGGCGGCAGGTCCATGGCGTCGTCGTTGACGGCCTTGCGGCGCGACGGTCGACCGGCCCGTTTCTCCTGCATCTCCTCAAGGTAGCCGTCGAAGCCGCCTTCCATGACCTTGCTCATCAGGGTCAGGCCGTCGAAGGCATCACGGGCATAGGCCACGCGACCCTGCCCGCCCTCATACGCCGCCACGCAGTCCTGTTCCACGAACGCGCGGGTCAACGCCGCGCCGCCCAGGAACACCGGGATGTCCCAGCCCTCACGGGTCATCTCGGCCAGATTGTCCTTCATGATGACGGTGGACTTCACCAGCAGGCCGGACATGCCAATGGCGTCGGCCTTGTGCTCGCGTGCGGCGGACAGAATGCTGGCGATGGGCTGCTTGATGCCGATGTTGACGACCTTGTAGCCGTTGTTGGTGAGGATGATGTCGACGAGGTTCTTGCCGATGTCGTGGACGTCGCCCTTCACCGTGGCCAGAACCATGATTCCCTTTTCCCGGCCCTCGATCTTTTCCATGTGCGGTTCCAGGTGGGCGACGGCGGCCTTCATCGTCTCGGCCGACTGCAGCACGAACGGCAACTGCATCTTGCCGGCGCCGAACAGCTCGCCCACCACCTTCATGCCGCCCAGCAGGAATTCGTTGATGATCTTCAGGGGCGCGTGGGTCCGCATGGCCTCGTCGAGGTCGGCGTCGAGCCCCTGGCGGTCGCCGTCGATGATGCGCTGTTGCAGGCGGTCTTCGACGGCGGCGGGGCGCTCCTTCTTCTTCTCGGTCTCGGCCGAGCGGTCCTGGAACAGGGCGATGAAGGCCTGCAGCGGATCCTCTCCGCCCTCCTCGCGCGTGTCGTAGATCAGCGCCTCGGCCGCCTTGACCTCTTCCTCGGGGATGGCGTGCAGCGGCTTGATCTTGGCGACGTGGATGATGGCCCCGGTCATGCCGTGGCGCACCGCGTGGTCCAGGAACACCGAGTTCAACACATGCCGCGCCACCGCCTTCAGGCCGAAGGAGATGTTCGACAGCCCCAGCACGATCTGACACTCAGGCAGGGCCTCGCGGATCATGCGAATGCCCTCCAGCGTCTCGATGCCCAGTTTGCGGTCGTCCGCATTGCCGGTGCAGATGGTGAAGGTCAGCGGGTCGAACAGCAGGTCCGAGGCCGGCAGGCCGTGCTGGTTGACAGCGAAGTCATAGAGCCGCTGGGCGATCTCCAGCTTCTTTTCGGCCGTCTTGGCCATGCCGTCCTCGTCGATGGTCAGGGCGATGACGGCGGCGCCGTGCTTGCGGGCCAGCTTCAGGCGCTCGGCGGCGATCTCCTCACCGTCCTCGAAGTTGATCGAGTTGAGGATGGCCTTGCCGCCGTACAGCTTCAGGGCGGCCTCCAGCACCGGCGTCTCGGTGCTGTCGAACACCAGCGGAACCGAGACCTGGCCGCGCAGGCGGGTGACCACCTCGGTCATGTCCGAAAGTTCGTCGCGGCCAACGAAGGCGGTGCAGACGTCCAGCGTGTGGCTGCCGTCCTTCACCTGGTCGCGGGCGACGCCGACGATGGCGTCCCAGTCCTCGGCGTCCTGAAGCTCGCGGAATTTCTTCGAGCCGTTGGCGTTGCAGCGCTCGCCGATGGACAGGATGGCGTTTTCCTGGCGCAACTCGACGCGCGAGTACAGCGAGGCGACGGACGGCACCCAGACGGTGGTGCGTGGCTGGGCGGCGGGGCGATGGGCGCCCGCGGCGGCGGTCTCGCGCAGCATGGCGTCAACGGCGGCGATGTGGTCCGGGGTGGTCCCGCAGCAGCCGCCGACCAGATTGATCCGGTCCTCGGCGATGAAGCGGCGGTGCCAGTCGGCCAACTCGCGCGGGGTCAGCGGATAGAAGGTGGCGCCGTCGCGCAGCTCCGGCAGGCCGGCGTTGGGCTGGATGCTGATGCGACCGCCCCAGTTTTCGGACAGCCAGCGCACGTGCTCGGCCATTTCGGCCGGGCCGGTGGCGCAGTTCAGGCCCATCGAATCGCCCCCCAGCGCCTGCGCGACCGTGGTGGCGGCGGCGATGTCGGCGCCCACCAGCAGGGTGCCGGTGGTCTCGACGGTCACCTGCAGGAAGATCGGCACGTCGGGCCGGTTCTGGCTGATCCGGGCCGCCTTGGTGCCGTTGATGGCCGCCTTGAACTGCAACGGGTCCTGGCAGGTCTCGACCAGCACCCCGTCGCAGCCGCCGGCGACCAGCCCCTCGGCCTGGGTGGTGAAGCCGGCCTCCAGGCTGTCATAGTCGATATGCCCCAGGCTGGGCAGCTTGGTCCCTGGGCCAATCGAGCCCAGCACGAACCGATGGCGGCCGTCCGCGACGCTCTCCGCCGCCTCGCGCGCCAGTTCGACGCCGGCCTTGTTGATCTCGAAGGCGCGGTCCTGCAACTCGAACTCGGCCAGGGTGATGGGCGAGCCGCCGAAGGTGTTGGTCTGCACCACGTCCGAGCCGGCCGCGTAGTACTGGCGATGGATGTCGCGCACCACGTCGGGGCGCGACAGGCTCAGGACCTCGGTGCAGTTCTCCTTGCCCCAGAAATCCTCGTCCAGCGACAGGGGCAGCGCCTGCACCAGCGAGCCCATGCCGCCGTCGCACAGCAGAACATGGCGGGAGAGGTGGTCGAGAAAGTCGCTCATGGGTAACGCCTGTGGACTTGGGGGACGCATCGTAGGTTGGGGTAAGGCTCGAAGAGCCGAACCCCAACAGGGCCGTCCGGTGTTGGGGTTCGCTTCGCTCACCCCAACCTACGGCAAGGTTTCTATGCCTCCGCCATGGCCGGCGAGGGCACCGGCATCGGCGGCCGCACGCCCAGCACGTGGCAGATGGCAAAGGTCAGGTCGGCCCGGTTAAGGGTGTAAAAGTGGAACTGGTCGGCGCCCGCCGTCGCCAGCGCCCGGCATTGCTGCGCGGCGACCATCGCGGCCACCAGCTTGCGCGTCTCCGGGTCGTCGTCGAGCCCGGCGAACGTCTCCGCCATCCACTGTGGAATGCTGGTCCCGCACATGCCGGCGAACTTCGTCACGGTGGCGAAGTTGCTGACCGGCAGAATGCCCGGCACGATGGGCACCGTGATGCCGGCGGCGGCGGCGCGGTCGCGGAAGCGGTTGAACACGTCGACGTCGAAGAAGAACTGCGTGATCGCCCGCGTTGCCCCGGCGTCGATCTTGCGCTTCAGGTTATCCAGATCCGCTTCGGGGCTGGCGGCCTCCGGATGCGGTTCCGGATAGGCGGCGACGCTGATCTCGAAGTCGGCGACCTTCTTCAGGCCCTCCACCAGGTCGGTGGCGAAGGCATAGCCCCCCGGCGTCGGCCGGTAGATCCCGTCGCCCGCGGGCGAATCGCCGCGCAGGGCGACGATGTGGCGGATGCCGGCGTCCCGGTAACGCCGGGCCACGGCGTCCACCTCCTCGCGCGTCGCGTCCACGCAGGTCAGGTGCGCGGCCGCCGACAGCGACGTTTCGCGGGCGATGCGGGCCACGGTGTCGTGGGTGCGCTCGCGTGTCGAGCCCCCGGCCCCGTAGGTGACGGAGACGAACGCCGGGTTCAGCGGTTCCAGCCGTTTGATGGCGGCCCACAGGCTTTCGGCCATCTTCTCGGTCTTGGGCGGGAAGAACTCGAACGAGACCGTCACGTCATTGGGCAGGCGGCTGCACAGGGGCAGGGCGGGCATGTGCGGAACGCTGGAATGGGGATCGTGAGTCACGCGGCGTGCTCCTTGCTGGGGGAGTCGTCGGTCCTGAGGGATGTCTGGTCTTCGTCCGGCCGGCGGGCCAGCCACACGGTAACGGTCAGCGCACCGCCGGGAAGGTCGAGCACCTCCGCCACCGTCAGGCCGGCGTCGGCGCACCAAGCGGCGACCTCGTCGTGCGAAAAGCCGAGGCGGCGGTGCTGATGGCGCTCGCGCAGGTCTTCCAGGTCGTGCGGCGCGAAGTCGACAATGGCCAACCGGCCGCCCGGCCGCAGCACGCGGGCGCATTCGCGCACCGCCTCGGCCGGGCGTTCCAGATAGTGCAGCACCTGGTGGACGGTGACCGCGTCGCGCGAGCCGTCCTCGCACGGCAGGTGGTACAGGTCACTGATAGGAAATTTGATTCCGCTCTTCCGACGGCACGGGGCGGCGGGACGGC
>CAZXWB010000130.1:0-5291 GCA_964644395.1 uncultured Hyphomonadaceae bacterium
TGTCGGTCTTGTAGCTTTCCAGCGATGTCTTGCGCCACAGTCCGCGGACATTGGTCTCGTCCTGCCAGAAATTGTAGACTGCGCCGTCACGCACAGAGCCGTAGGGAATGCGGTCCTCGGAATTCACGATGGCCAGCGCCTCGGCCTCGAATTCGCCGTAGTTCGGATCGGACTGGAGATCGTTCAGGCTGCGCGCATTCTGCCCGCGCACCCAGTCCAGCGCCCGCTCGCCCTCGACCTCTTCCAGCCAGAGGCGGGGATCCTCCACGGCCGGGTCCGTGGCGGGTGCAACATATGCCGTTGCAGGCCCGGTTTCGGTCGTTGCGGCTTCGCTCATCGGCTCCACTGTGCTCTCCTGCTCGGGGCTGGTCTGGGCGGTGGCACAGGCGGCCACGAGGGCAAGGCTGGACGCCGCCACAAGAATTCTGCGCATGGTCGTCTCCCATTCATCGCAATTTCGAGAAAGTTTTATCGTTTTGCGGTATGAAGCACGGGTCGGGGCCGATTGCAACTCGGCGCCGGCGGTCGCCGGCTTGCCCGCCGGCGGGATTGGCTTTACGCCACGGCCAGCCGAGCCAAGGACCCGAAACATGCCCGACACCCAATCCCCGCTCCTGCCCGTCACCATCGAGGATGTGCGCGCGGCGGCCGACGTGATTACCGGACAGGTGGAGCGCACGCCCATGCGGCTTTCGCGGACGCTGTCGGAGATCACCGGCGCCGAGGTCTGGGTGAAATTCGAGAACCAGCAGTTCACCGCCGCCTTCAAGGAGCGCGGCGCGCTCAACAAGCTCTCGAAACTGACCGAGGCGGAAAAGACGGCCGGCGTGATCGCCATGTCGGCGGGCAACCATGCCCAAGGCGTGGCCTATCATGCCTCACGCCTCGGCATCCCGGCCACCATCGTGATGCCGAAGGGCACGCCCTTCAACAAGGTCAAGCACACACGGGCCTTCGGGGCCCGCGTCCTGCTGGAGGGCGACACGCTGCAGGAGGCCACCGACCACGCGGAAAAACTGCGCCGGGACGAAGGCTACACCTTCATCCATCCCTTTGACGATGTGGATGTGATCGCCGGCCAGGGCACAATTGCGCTGGAAATGCTGGACGACGCCCCGGAGCTCGACACGCTTGTGATCCCGGTCGGCGGTGGCGGTCTCTGCGGCGGCATGGCCGTGGCCGCCAAGGCGATCAATCCCGATATCCGGATCGTCGCCTCGGAGGCCGCGCTCTATCCCGCCCTGCATTCAGAGCGCCTTGGCCGGGAGGCCCGCGTCGGCGGCGCGACCATTGCAGAAGGCATTGCGGTGAAGGCCGTCGGCCGCAAGAACTGGGAAATCCTGCGCCAGCTCTGTGATGACGTCCTGCTGGCCGATGAGGAGCACCTGGAACGCGCCATCACGCTGCTGGTGGAGGTGGAGAAGACCGTGGCCGAGGGTGCCGGCGCGGCGGGCCTTGCGGCCATGCTGGCCCATCCCACCGCCTTTGCCGGGCGCAAGGTGGGCCTGGTCCTGTGCGGCGGCAACATCGACACGCGCCTGCTGGCGAGCGTGCTGACACGGGCCCTGGTGCGCGAGCGCCGCCTGACCTCCATCCGGGTGGTCAGCGATGACCGGCCGGGCACGCTCTCGAATGTCTCGCGCATCATCGGCGATGCCGGGGCGAACATCATGGAGGTCGCCCACAACCGCATCGCCCTGGACGTGCCGGCCAAGGGTGCGGAGTTCGACATCCTGATCGAGACCCGCGACGCCCAGCACACCCAGGAAGTCATCGACGCCCTGAACGCGGCGGGCTATCCGCTCAGGAATCTGAACAAGATCTAGTTCAGCCGGAACTCGCCATCCACGGAGCGCAGCTCCGCAGGGGCGAGCATCTCCGAATGGGCCACGCGGATTGTGTGGATCACCGCACGGATTTCCCGGCGCCAGTGGTCGAGAAAGCGGGCGAGACGCGGAAAGCTCGGCGCTTCGTCGAGGGTCTGCCAGGTAAAAGTCTGCAACAGGCCTGGATGGTCAGGCATGCGGTAGAGGATTTCTGCCGTCATGAGCCCGGAGCCGGCCAGGCGTTCAAGAAAATCGGGATCACTGTTTCGCATTCACGTCTCCTTGTGCCGCGCGCCATCCCCTGAAGAGAAGGCTCGCGCGAAAATCGTGAACAGAAACCGAATTTCGTCAAGCTTTACAGTACATTAGCACCGAAGATGCTTGAGTGCTGCCAGGCGCCCGAGCGCTATAATCACCGCGCCTGGGGCCTCTGGATGGCGCCGGCCAAGTTGATCAGCACGTCCTCGGCATCGAAATACTCCGCGCCGGCCGGCTTTGGACCGCGACCGAGAATGATCTCGGCGGAGGCCTCATAGCGCGTGATCTCGCGGTAGGAGGGCGAGCCGAAGCCATCGAAGAAGGGATCATAGAACGGATCGCGGTAAAAACCACGGCCCCACAGGCGGCCCCGCGGGCCGAAATAGCGGTAATTGCAGAGGAAACCGGAATAGTAGGGGGAACCGATCGCCGAAGGCAGGAAGCGCGTGTCTTCATCGGTGGCGCGCTGCACCGTCTGGAACCAGTCGAAACCCTCCTGCGAGGTGAGTTCGGCGGCGCGATAGAGGAGATAGGTCTCCACCGTCTTGCGCTCGGTCAGGGAATTGCCGCTGAAGGACACGACGTAGCGGTCGGATTCGATCTTCTGTTCAGCGAAGCCGCCGGAATCGGCCTGTCCCACGGGCGCATAGGGCGTGGCCGTGGCGCAGGCGCCGAGCATGAGAAGGCCAGCAATTGCGGGAACAAGACCGGTTTTCATCGACGGAACTCCTTCAGACTATGAATGCTATCTTAACCGATGCAAGCTGAACGCCAAATAACGTGTTCGGGAGCAAAGAACTTACCCTCATGCCGCCACGGCCCGCCCGCGCGCCGGATATTCGTTCTCCCCGATCCACCGGATCGATGACAGGATATCCGACAGCCCGGGCCGTACGAAGGGCAGCGACTGGACCCAGGCGGCATGGAAGGTCGAACCGCGGAACAGCAGTGTGGCCGGCTCGAAGAAGCGTTCCGGCTCTTCGTCAGATATGCCTTTGGAGACATACAGGCCGAAGCGTTCCGCTAAGTCCTCTGGCACATCGTGGGCCACTGGAAGCTTGTCGAGGCCCCATTCATCATAGGCCTTCCGGGCGCGCTCATGGCTGTCGGCGCTGGCGGAAACCACGGTCACGCCGGCATCGATAAAATCGCACAGCATGCCTGACAGCTCCTTTAGCTGCGCCTCGCAGACCGGGCAGTGGAGGCCGCGATAGACAACAATCATCCGCCAGGGGTGGGCGTTGTCATTCTGCTCGGCCAAGCGCCATTTGGTGCCAATGATGAGATCAAGCTCGAGCGGCGAAGCATCCTGTCCGGGGCGCAGGCGTGTCATGGGCGTCTCCGTGTCTGTATCAGCCATACAGAACGGAGCCTTGGCGAAGGGGTTCCTGGCTGCGGCGTTATGGCTCGAAGCCCATCACCGCCTTGACCTCTAGGAAGTCTTCCAGACCCCAGACACCCCATTCCCGGCCATTGCCGGAATGTTTGTAGCCACCAAAGGGCGCCGACATGTCCACACCGGCCCCGTTCATGTGCACACTGCCCGCCCGGATTCGCCGGGCGACGTCCTGTACGGCCTCCAGGTCGCCGCCCGAGACATAGCCCGACAGCCCGTAATCGGTGTCATTGGCGATCTCCACGGCGTGGTCGGTGTCTTCATAGGGAATAATGGTCAGGACCGGCCCGAAGATTTCTTCCCGCGCAATGGTCATGTCATTGTCGGCATGGGTGAACACCGTCGGACGCGCGAAGAAGCCGCGATTGAAGCCCTCCGGACGGCCCGCGCCGCCGGCGAGAAGTTCCGCGCCCTCCGACAGCCCGGTGCCGATCAGGTCCTGCACCTTCCGGTACTGCTGGGCATTGGAGATCGGCCCCATGGCACCCTTCGGCGCATCGGCGGGCATGGCGACGCCCACCTTCTCGGCGGTCGCCTTTGCGATGGCATTCACGGTTTCGAGCTGGTCGCGTGCCACCAGCATGCGCGAGGGCGCGTTGCATGACTGGCCGGTATTGGTCATCATGGACATGACACCGCCACTGACGGCCTTTTCGAGGTCGGCGTCCGGCATGATGATGTTGGCGGACTTGCCGCCAAGTTCCTGGTGCACGCGCTTGAAGGTCGGCGCCGAGGCCGTTGCGACCGCCGCGCCGGCGCGTCCCGAGCCTGTGATGGACATCATGTCGATCCCGGGATGGGACGACATGGCCTCGCCCACGGTGGGCCCGTCACCCATGACCAGGTTGAACACACCCGACGGCACCCCGGCCTCGTGCAGGATTTCGGCCAGGATCACGGCATTGCCCGGCGCGATTTCCGACGGCTTCAGCACCATGGTGCTGCCGGCCGCAAGCGCCGGTGCGACCTTGCAGGCGATCTGGTTCAGCGGCCAGTTCCAGGGCGTGATCAGGCCACACACGCCCACGGGCTCCTTGCGAATCAGTGTCGATCCCTCGACACGCTCGAATTCGTAATGGCCGAGCACGTCGACCATTTTCGCGAAATGGCCGAGGCCTGCGGGAACCTGCGCGGCCTGCGCCAGCCACATGGGCGCACCCATCTCTTCGCTGACCACCGCCGCAAGCTCGCCCATGCGCGCCTTGTAGAGCTCGATCACCTTCTGAATCAGACCCATCCGCACATCCACCGATGTGGCCGACCAGGATTTGAACGCCGCGCGGGCCGCCTCCACTGCCCGGTCGACATCCTCGGGCCCGCCCATGCTGATGCGTGCGCAGGGCTCCTCGGTTGCCGGGTTGATCACGTCGCGGGTCTCGCTGGTGCTCGGGTCAACCCAGCCGCCATCGATGTAGAATTGCATGTGTTCGCGCATGGCCTGCCTCCTTGCCTCTCGTTCCCGAGGCTAGAGCAGTTTCGCGAAGATGGAAGGGCTCAGGCCTCGGCAGTCACCGATCCGAGCGCCCGTCCCGCCACTTCGCCGGCCTCGCGGATGGCATCGCGGGCGGGCACCGAGAGCGAGGTGAGGTTCATGAAACCGTGCACCATGCCGGCATGCTCGCGCGTGGTGACGGGAACGCCGTGGTGGGCCAGCTTGTCGGCATAGGCCATGCCCTCATCCTTGAGCGGGTCCCAGCCGCACAGGACGATGTGTGCCGGGGGCAGTCCGCTGAAACTGTCCGCGCAGGCAAACAGCGGCGAGACCGGCGGGCTCATCCGGTGGGTCTCCTCACCGAGATAGGAATCCCGGA
>CAZXWB010000131.1:0-5284 GCA_964644395.1 uncultured Hyphomonadaceae bacterium
CCACGCCGCGCACCGGCATGACGGGCCCGAAAATCTCCTCCTGCATCACCGCCATCTCGTCGGTGGCGTTCAGAATGATGTGCGGCGGCAGCTTGTGGGCTGGCTGCTGGGAGAAGTCCTCGCCCTTCGGATTGATTTCCACCACTTCCGCGCCCTTCTCGCGGGCATCGGCAATCAGGCCCTGCAGCCGGTCGAAATGGCGCTGGTTCACGATGGAGGTGTAGTCGTCATTGTCCTTCAGGCCGTCGGGATACATTTCACCGACCGCCTTCGTCGCCTCCGCCACGAAGGCGCGCTCCGATCCTTCGGGCACGAGCACATAGTCCGGCGCAGTGCAGATCTGGCCGGCATTCAGCGTCTTGCCATGCATGATGCGCAGCGCGGCCTTTTCCATGTCAGCCGATTTCGACACGATGGTCGGCGACTTGCCGCCCAGCTCCAGCGTGACGGGTGTGAGATTGTCCGCGGCGGCGCGCATGACATGGCGGCCGACACCCGTGGAGCCTGTGAAGATGATGTGGTTAAACGGCAGGCTTGTGAAGGCTGCTCCGACCTCGGCGTCACCGGTGACGCAGGTGAAGACGTCCGGCTCGAAATGCCTTGCGATCAGATCCGCCATGAGTTCGGCGGTGCGCGGCGTGAACTCCGAAGGCTTGGCGATGGCGCGGTTGCCGGCGGCGAAGATGCCGGCCAGCGGCGTGAACACCATGCCGACGGGGAAGTTCCAGGGCGCCACGATGCCGACAACGCCCTTGGGCTGGTAATGCAGCCGCGCCTTCGCGCCGAGCAGGCCGAGGGGAAACTCAACGCCGCGTTTTTCCGGCTTCATCCACTTTCTCAGGTGCTTGCGGGCGAATTTCATCGCGGCGATGGACGCGACAAGGTCGGCAAACTCGGTCTGGTCGACGGAGCGATGGCCGAAATCCTCCCGCACGGCCTGGCCGAGGGCGTCGCGGTTCTCCGCGATCATGGAGATGGCGGTGTCGAGGCGCGCCATGCGTTCGCCGGCCGAGGGCGCACCCTCGCGAATGTGGGCCGCCTTCATGCGGTCAAGCTGCGCGGCCATCTGGTCTTTCGTCATTTGCGTCGTCGCCATGTCGAGCGCCATGCCTGGTCTCCCTGTCGTCGGCCGGGTCTTTGGCCCGGCCTCCCTGCTTTCTGGGGCCCATGGCGCGGCAAGTAAACCGTCCCCGCATTTCGTGATGGGCCTTGAATGCGGGCGAGGACCGCATCGCCGGCCAGCTCTGACCCTGCGGCAGGGCGCCGGCACCGCAGCGATAGCATCTTTACGGCCATATCTTCCGGCGTCAGATTGCGGTTTTTGCGGTCCGGCGCGGGCACCAGCGGGCGGGTGTCTCGAAATGGGAGATGCGCCGAGGCGCTGAGCGAAACGGCCGCAGACAGAAATAAGACGCGCCACAGCGTCCGCACGCCGGGGAGGAGATGAGACATGACCACACTGACGGGCGATCAGTTCGACGAGATTCAGACCCTCGGAGACATTGCGCGCATCCATGCCCGTGTGCGCCCGCAGGCCACGGCCACGCGGTACAAGGGGCGCTCGACCAGCTACACCGCCTTCGACACCCATACCAACCGGGTCGCCCGGGCGCTGATTTCGGCCGGCGTCGCGAAGGACGAACGGATCGGCTATCTGGCGAAGAACAGTGATGTCTTCTTCGAAATCCTCATCGGCGCGGCGAAGATGGGCGCTGTGACACTGCCCATTGGCTGGCGGCTCGCGGCCGCCGAGGTCGCCTATCTGCTCGAAGACGGTGAGGTTTCGATGCTGTTCGTGGAATCCGCATTCGACGAACTGGCGCGCGAGGCCATTCGGCTTTCGGGCCGCGCGGTGCGCGTCATCACGCTGGATGAGGCGACCGGCGATGGTTTCACGACCTGGCGCGACCGCCACAGCGGCGAGGATCCGGGCATCGCGATCGCGCCCTCCGATACCGCCTTCCAGCTCTACACCTCCGGCACCACGGGCCATCCGAAGGGCGTGATGCTCACCCATGCCAACATGCTACGCATGTGGATACGCGCCGGCCAGTCGGGGATCGCCTGTTATGACTGGCACGATGACGATGTCTGCCTCGTGGCCATGCCCGTCGCCCATATCGGCGGCACGGGATGGGGGCTGGTCGGGCTGATCAATGGCGCCACGCTCGTCATCGTCCCGGAATTCCATCCGCAGGAGGTCCTGGAACTGATGGTGCCCGAGCGCATCACCAAGCTCTTCATGGTGCCCGCCGCGCTCAATTTCCTGATCCAGACACCCGGCGCGAGAGAGGTCGATTACAGCCGGCTCAGATATGTGTTCTATGGTGCCTCGCCCATCCCGCTCGACCTGCTCCGGCAATGCATGGACGTGTTCGGCTGCGGCTTCTGCCAGCAATACGGCATGACCGAGGCCTGCGGGACGATTGTGTACCTGCCCCCGGGCGACCACGACCCCGGCGGCAACCGGCGCATGAAGTCGGCGGGCCTGCCCATGCCGGGCATCGAGATCAGGATCATCGATGCCGACGGCAACACGCTGCCCGCCGAGACCGTTGGCGAGGTCGCGACGCGGTCCACGGCGAACATGAAGGGCTACTGGAAAAACGAAGCGGCGACCCGGGAGACCATCGACGCCGATGGCTGGCTGCGCACCGGCGATGCCGGATACCTCGACGCCGACGGCTATCTCTACATCCATGACCGGGTGAAGGACATGATCATCTCCGGCGCGGAAAACATCTACCCGGCAGAGGTGGAAAGCGCCATGTTCGGCCATCCCGCCATTGCCGATGTCGCCATCATCGGCGTGCCGGACGCGACCTGGGGCGAAGCGGTCAAGGCTGTCGTCGTGCTGAAGCCCGGCGCGGAATCGAGCGAGGCCGACCTCCTCGCCTTCACGCGTTCCCGCATCGCCGCCTTCAAGGTCCCGAAATCTGTGGATTTTGTTGACGAACTGCCGCGCAACGCCGCCGGAAAGGTTCTGAAGCGCAGCCTGCGGGCGCCCTACTGGGCCGGTCGCGAACGGGCTGTGAACTGAGCGTCCTGATCGGTATGCGACCGGGTCGGATCTTGCATCGCGGTCACGTCCCGGGTCGTGGACTGAAACTGGATAATCGAACTGGCCGACCGGACCGGACCGACAGATCGTCGCTTTAAACCTCCACGGCCTGGGCGTCGCGTTCGCCGGTGCGGATGCGCAGGGCGCTTTCCATATCGAGGACGAAGATCTTGCCGTCGCCGATCTTTCCGGTCTGGGCAGCGCCGGCAATCGCCTCGCTGAGGGCTTCGACCTGGTCGTCCTGGCAGGCGATCTCGATGCGCACCTTGGGCAGGAGCCGCACGGCATATTCCGCGCCGCGATAGACCTCTGTCTTGCCCTGCTGGCGACCATAGCCGCGCACCTCCGAAACCGTCAGCCCGCCCGTGCCCGCTTCGCCCAGGGCGTCGAGAACGGCATCCAGGCGGCTCGGCTTGAACACGGCAATGATCATCTTCATGGGTCGGCCCTCGATATCGGCACTCAGACAGTCTCCACTGGCCCGGACACCGCAATTCGCTCCATTCGCAGGTGCAACATTCGGGCCGAAAACAGCTGTCGTCAATCCCGCCTGGCATTTCCGTTCGCCGCCCTAACGCCGACCCCCACCTTCGCGGTCACCGGTGCACGATTGCCGGGCGGCACCGCCAGGCGCTTGACCGCTTCGACCATCACCACACCGCCAAGCGCCGGCCAGAAGGTCTCGCCCGCCTTCTCCCAGGCGCCCGCCGTGCTGGCGACAACGCGCCAGGGTATTGGCGGCACGAACAGGGCGTGCGACCAGGCCGTCGGCTCGAACAGGCTTTCCTCAAGCAGCTGGGAAAGCTGGCGGCGGGTGTAGGGCCGGCCATGGCCGAAGGGCGTATGCTCGGTGCGTGACCACAGCCCGCTGCGATTGGACGCGATGACCAGCAGTCGGCCTTCGGGCTCCATGATGCGCCAGATTTCCCGCAACATGCGATGGGCGTTTTCCACATCCTCCAGCGTGTGCAGCATGACGGCGCGCGAGAAGCACTGGTCCTCGAAGGGCATGCGCAGCAGGTCCACGAGCAGGCGCGCATTGCCGGTGCCGCGCAGTTCCGCAGGCGCCACCTCGGGTGCGCGCGTATGGGCGGCGGCGATGGCAGCAGTGTCGGCTGCAAGGTCGCGCAGGACGCGTTCAGCTTCGCCCAGGGCCAGGCAGCGCTCACCCGCAAGGCTCGGCCAGAGCGCGGTCAGGCGTTCGGTGAGCAGGCGCACCGCCGCCCGCCCGAGCGGGGCGTCATAGAACCGTTCAATGTCTTCCTGGCTCGGAAACACGCCCGCTCCTTTCCCTCCGCACGCGCTTTGCCTAGGTTCCGGGTGAAGGCTTTCACCCCGGATGTTTCAGGAGAAATCGTGATGACAGCGCCCGAAGTCCACATCTTTCCATGCCTGAAGGACAATTACGGCATCCTTGTCCACGACCCGGCCTCGGGAGAGACCGCGGCCATTGACACGCCCGACGCCACCGAGATTGCGAAACAGGCCGCCATCAAGGACTGGAGGATCACCGCCATCTGGAACACCCACTGGCATCCCGACCATGCGGGCGGGAACCGGAAACTCAAGGACAGCACCGGCTGTGAGATCATCGCCCCGGCCGGTGAGGTGGACCGCATCCCCGGCGTGGACCGGGCCGTCGCGGGCGGCGACACGGTCCGGCTCGGCGATCTCGAAGCCCGTGTCATCGACACGCCCGGCCACACCAGCGGCCACATCGTCTATTTCATGGAGAGCGGCCCGGTGGCCTTCGTCGGCGACACGCTGTTCGCGCTCGGTTGCGGGCGGCTGTTTGAGGGCACGCCGCAGCAGATGTGGCAGAGCCTGTCGAAACTGATCGCGCTGCCGCCGGAGACGGTGATCTACTGCGCCCATGAATACACCGAGGCCAATCTCGCCTTTTCCGAAACCATCGAGCCGGACAACACGGCGCTGAAGGCCTATGGGCAGGTGGTGCGCGCCCGGCGGTCCGAGGGTCTGCCGACCGTGCCGACGCGGCTTGACCGTGAGCGCGATGCCAATCCCTTCCTGCGCGCCGATGACCCGGCCCTGCAGGCGGCCATGGGCCATCCTGGCGATGCCGTGGCCACCTTTGCCGAAATCCGTGCGCGCAAGGACAGTTTCTGACATGCGCGCATTGTCCGGCGACCTCGGCGTCAACGAGATTGTCCGCCTGCTCGGGATGCAGGCCCATCCCGAAGGCGGCTGGTATGTGGAGACCTT
>CAZXWB010000132.1:0-4054 GCA_964644395.1 uncultured Hyphomonadaceae bacterium
AAGTGCTCCTGCATCGTCTCGGTGTCGGTGTAGGAGAACGAGGTCTGGTAGTATTCAAAGGAGCCCATCTTCTTGAGCTGCTCTTTGACGCGGCGCCGGCCCTCCAGTGCCAGTAACAGATACTCTTCCAGCGCCTCCTTGGGGGCTTCTCCACCTGGATGCAGGAGCTTGACCAGGCCAGAGACGGTGCGACGCACGGCCCGCGCGTCCCGCGTGTTGAGGTGACTGCCCAGGCTGAAGTAGCGATCAAAGATATCGGTGTAGTTGCGCCGCCGCAGCTCACGCAGCGCTTCCGCCAGGTAGTCAACCACGAAACCATAGTGATCGGTGAAGAACTCCGGTTGCAGTTTGGGCATCTCCCAACCCGGCAGGTAAAAGTGCAACCGGTCGATAAAGGCCATGTCCTGCAGATCGTCGGGGAGCGGGTGAAAGAGCGTGCTGGTACGGGTCAGGATCTCGACCGGCTGATTGAGGTTGCCCACGAAGACCATCGAGGCCTCGGCGACAATCTCCTCGCGCCCGCGGCTGAAACTGCCGCTCTCCATGTAGTCCTTGAGGATCTGAACGGCGGACTTGTCGGAGAACTTGATGCCCGCCACCTCATCGAAAGCCACCACATCCCACATGCCCACCAGCCCCACCTGGTGGCTGCGCATGTTGTAGAAGAGGTTGGCCACCGTGGTCTTGCCGCCCGAGACCAGAATGGCGTAGGGTGAGAGGTCCCGATAGACATAGGATTTGCCCGTGCCGCGCGGACCCAGCTCCACAAGGTTGAAGTTGCGCTGGACCATGGGCACCAGGCGCATCAGCATAAAGAGTTTGACCCGCCGGTTGAAATGCTCGGGCTCAAAGCCGATGGTGCGCACCAGGAAATCCAACCACTCATCGGTGGTTAGACGCTCACGGGCGGCACAGTAGCGGTCGAAGTCAAAGGACGCCAGCTGGATGGGCTTGAAGTCGGTGATGAAAAAGGGGCGCACCTTTCCGCCAACCTCTTCGTCACCACGAAACTCGATGGTGACCTGCGCCCAGACGCCACCTTCCAACAGGCGCTCGTAGCGGCGCACGTAGGTGTCGGGGATGTGCACGTGCTGAAAGCCGAAGTTGACCACCTCAGCCCAGTATTTGTTGCCCACCAGACGCACCTTGATCTTGTCGATATAGGTTTGTTCGCCGCGCTCCTTGACCCGCGACTGGGCCTTCATCGCCTCATCGGGGCGGATGACGCTTTCGGCCAGCGTGTTGTTGACCAGCCGCAGGCCTGCCTCTACTGCAGCGGGATCATCGGTGGCGCAGTATTTCCCCAGCAAGTATTCCAAGACGTAACTGGGAACGTTAGCGCCCACTTTGACTTGCCGGACGAGGTTCTTACGCACGACCTTCCCGGCAAAGACGTCCGCAACTTTTTGGTCAAGTTCTGGCATAAAATCCTCACTCACCGTATGCTGTGCTATTTATAGGCTGATATCAATGGGAATGTCACCGAGATGCGCCAGTGTCACACCAGTCTCCGCGTTCAATAAGTAGACGTCGGCTGTGGCCACATCCGATTCTTCCATGATCTGCAGAGTCACTGTGTCCTCGGCTAACGTGTACTCGTCGTCTGTTTGGGTCTTCAGTTGCACGTCTTTGGTGGCCTCGTTGAAGCCGTAGGTGGCGGCGACCGGCATGGAGATGAGCTTATCGTCCGCCCGCACCTCCACGCGGGCCAGCGGCGGCTCCAGGGGCAGCAGCTGCGACGTCTTCCCGCCGATGGCGACGGAGAAGAACCGGGTGGTGATGGCGCTGCTACCCGGTTTCAGCGTCCAGGTGATGTCGCCGCCGGTCGGCGGCTGAGTCACTCTCTCCGCGCGGACCGTTAGCACCGGAATGAGCACCTCCTGCATGGAAAGGCCGCCGTGGAAGTAGAGTTTTGATCCGCCTTTGACCTTGAAGACGGCCAGGTTGCGCGGCGTGACCAGTTCTAGATCGCTGGTCAGCCCCAGGGCGGAGAGCGGCGTGCGGAGACAGCCAGGCATCGCCGCGCCGCCTTTGCCCACCCAGACGCGGCGCTTGAGCAACGCTGTCTTTCCACCGGGGGGATCCATGGGCTCGCCGGCGATCAAAGACTCGCCGAAAAGGTAGCCGTGATCGGCGGTGATGACGATACTCTGGAAGCCATGTTTGAAGAGTGTTTTGAGCCCCCGGCGGAGTTGGACGAAGACCTCGTCCAGCACCCGGCGGGCGACGGTGGGGTTGCTCTCGCAGAGGCCGTCGATGTCCTCGGTGGAGGTGATGAGCGCCAGGTCAGCGGTCTGCAGCGCCTCACTGAGGTGCACGTCCGAGAGTGGCGCCAGCTGCTGCAGCTTGGCCTCGACGAACTCTCCCTCTACGTGTTTCGCCACGTAAGCCACGCGCCGTTCACGTAGATAGAGAGTGCCGTCCGTCGATTCGGCCAGGCTCGGCGTGAGCCCCCGTTTTTCCTGAGAGAGCACCAGCCCCCGCTCGGCGCCGGGCAGCAGCGCTGTCATCCCGACGTCGGTCACGGTGGGCGCTGTCGCCAGCGCCGCGCGCAGCTCGACCTGCCAGTCCTCGTGATCTGCCAGGTGCGCTCGACTCAGCTCGCGGGCCATCTCGAAACGCAGCGCGTCGACCAGGACGTAGGCGACGCGTCCGCGCTGCAGCTCCTCCGGCGCGACGACGTCGCGGTAGACGTCGGCCTGCTGCAGGACGTTGGGCAGGTGAAACGCGGCCTGCTCGTAAGCGTCGATGAAGGCCTTGGTCAGGCGGTTGACGGCGTCGGCGTAAGCCTGCCGCGCCGTGGCGACCAGTTGGATGAGGTTGTCGTGCTGCTGCGGATCGAGCTCAAAGGTATGATAATCGCGTTCCAACCGCCGCTGGACGCTGTCCAGGCCGCACCAGGGATCGTCCTGTTCACCGTAAGCGTAGCGCGCCACCAGCCGCTCGGCGGACCAGGCCCCACGCTTGAGCGCGGATTGGATACGCGCGGCTTCCAGCAGCACCTGGGCGGCGTCGATGATCACGTCCCAGTGCGTCTTGAGCAGGGGCTCGACTTGGGGCCAGAAGGTGGCCTGTCGCGCCTGCACCCGCTTGAGCAGCGTCTGCGTGGCGCGTCGGGTCAGCTGTTGCTCCACCGCCTGCTGCAAGCGCTGCTCAACGGTGGAGAACGTGGTACTCTGAAAGAGCGCTTCCAGGTCCAGCGGCAGCGTTCCCACGCCGATCTCCGTGGCCGTCCGTCCAGCCCAGTGGCGGTACGATGCCACCAGATCCCGGCGCGCACGCCAGGTGTTCGCCAAGCCGACGGCTGCCTCCCGAGCGACTTCCTGCTCGGCCAGCTTGACGCTGGTCAGCGCGGACGGGACGTGCTCGCCCAGGGCAACGATGAAGTCGGTGAGCAGCACCTGCCGGGCGACCCGGGCCCGCAGTCCGTCGCCGCCATGGTCGGCGCTGAAGGTGACGCCCAGCAGCCCCTGGAGCAGCCGCGCCAGGTTCCCGACGGCCTGCCGCGCCGCGAGCTCGTCGTCCAACTCCGGCGACGTCAGGAAGCGCAGGGCGATCTTGGCGGGGTGATCGGTCTGGAAGATGACGCTCAGCGCGCCCTGACCTGCCCGCGCGCCTTTTTCGGCCAGATCGTCCAGTTCCTCAAGAGAGAGCTTGCCTGCCGCGACCTGGGCCACGATCTCCTCCCGGCGGGCTGGTGGGAAGACGCTCTTCAGGGCTTGCCGCGCGATGTAGGCCAGAGCTGTGTTGCACTCCGGCGGCTGCTGATGGGGGCGCAGCACCACGCCGCCCTTCTCATATTCAATCAACGCGTAGTCTGTCGCCGCCTGGGCCAGCGGCACGTAGATGAGCACGCGCGGCGCGGTCGTCGCCGCCCCCCAGAGCGGTTCCAACGCATGTCGCAGGTGCAGAAAGCCGCGTTCCGCCGTGTAGCGGTGGATGGCTTCGGCGCCCAGGTCGGCGGGGCTCAGATTGGCGACGAAGGTCGCATAGGCTTCGCCCTCGTCGTACCAGACGACGGTGCCGTGCGCTCGGATTTGAGCGCGCAGGATGT
>CAZXWB010000132.1:4154-5280 GCA_964644395.1 uncultured Hyphomonadaceae bacterium
GCGCCTGCACGGCGGCGACCAGGATCGGCAGATCCTTCTCGTCCGCCGCTCCCTCATAGGTGACAAGGTCTTCTGGATGGGGATCTGGAACGATGTGCAGGGAGCGGCTCACGAGCAGCCGGAAGGTGGGCAGTGTTTGGGGAAGTCTTGCCTCCAGGTTACGCTCGGCCTCGGTGATTGCCTGGCGCGAGGTCAGGGCGTCAATCAAGGTGATTTCGGCCAGTTGCAAAACAACCAGGCTGGCGCTGTGCTCGCTGGGAGCCGCGGCCCCCGCAAAGAGAACGTCGGCGTCGACAAGGACGCGCGGTTTATTGGGCTGCGTCGGACTCATAGGTCTCTTTATGATACTGTTCGCGCTGCTCGCGGAGACCCTTCAACAGTTCTTCTACGCTCAAACCGGCCTCATGCCGCGCTTTTTCGATCTCGCGGGCCAGCTCGGGCACCATGGACACCATGGGCGTCAGCACGAAGATGCCGTCCAGATCCACCACGCGGAACGAATCTCCGGGCTCAATGCCGTACTTTTCCCGCAGGTCTGCGGGCAGCGTCATGACGCCCCGGCTGCGGATTTGAATGGTCTTCTCCATCGGTATCCTCTCCATCTTATCAGATTATCTGCGCTTGCTGATTTTCTGCATCAACCCACACTTTCATCATACCACAGATGTAGGACAGGGTAAAGATATCCGGCTATGGTTTTCCAGGTGCAACGCACTTGTGATAAAGACCATGTCGGTGTCGCATTAAACCTCCCAGAATCCTTTCTCAACAGCATGTATGTACGTTCGAAAGTGCATCGCACCTCAGCACACATCGCTCAGGTCACCACCAGGCCCCGCTCGCGCAGCTGCGCAGCCATAGTGCTCCAAGCGTACTTGCCGTTCAGCAGCCGCTGCCAGGTGCGGTCGGCGTATCGCCAGGGCACCAGGTCGTGCAGGGGCGCGACGTTGATGAGCACGCCGTCGTTGATATCGAAGGCCAGATCCTGCAGCGCGATGCGATCCAGGGTGTCCCGGAACTCGGTCACCTCCTCGATCAGCTCTACCTGGCGGGCGACCTCGCGCTCCTTCTGCCGGCGGGCGCTGCCCTCGAGGCCGTCGAGCGCCTGTTGCAGCGGCTCCAGGTG
>CAZXWB010000133.1:0-5255 GCA_964644395.1 uncultured Hyphomonadaceae bacterium
ACTAGGTCGCCTGGTTTCAGGATGTTACCAGGTGAGCAGTCCTGAGCGTAACCACCGCCCGGTCGACCGCGCTCAGGCCAGCTCGCCTACAGGTCCATCAGCGCGTCAATGTCGGTGGCGAGGCGGCGCGGCTTGAGGATGAGTGACAGGCCGAAGAAGGTGATCAGCGAACCGAGCACCGCGATATAGCCGCTTCCGATGCCATGGGGCAGGGTGATCGCCATGAATTCGAAGCCGAGATTGACGGCAAGGCTGACCAGGATCGCGGCGATGGCGGCAACGGGGTGGGCGCGCTTCCAGTTGAGGCCAATCGCCACCACCGGGACGATCACCGCCGCAAAGGTGCTCCATCCGAAGGCGCCGAGAAGCGCCACCAGCCGGTCATTGACGTAGAAGGAGAAGACCGCAAACCCCGTGGCGATCGCGGCGAGCAGCACCGTCCAGATCCGCGCCGCATGGAGTTCATTGCCCATGGAGCGGCCGCGCAGGGCCTTCGGGATGTCGTGGACGATGGCCGCGACGCCGATATTGAGGAAGGCGTCCGAGGTCGACATGATCGCGGCGAACAGGGCGGCAAAGACCAGTCCCGCCAGCAGCGGATGGGCAAACAGTGACAGGAAGGTCGGCGCGGCGAGATCCGATGTGGCAAGCGGGTCGACCTGGCCGTCGATCACCACGGCCTTCATTACGACCCCGATGGACAGCCACAGCAGCGCGGCGAGGACATAGGCAACGAGGCTCATGGGCAGGATCGAGCGATTGTCGGAAATCTTCCTGTTCATCATCATCTTGGTGATGAGGTGGGGCTGTCCCGACAGGCCGAGGCCGAACACGAAGAACCAGCCCAGACAGGTCATGAAACCGAGCGATCCGAAGGGCATGATCGCCTCCGGTTCGTCGGCGAAAATGATTTCCGACGCCTCCCGGATGCCGCCATCGAACACCTGGGCGGCCGCGATCAGGATCAGGACGCCTGCCACGGCCATGATCGCGCCCTGGAACAGGTCGGTATAGACCGAAGCGATGATGCCACCCGTGACGCAATAGAAGACGAGGACCGCCGCGGAGATGGTGATGCAGGTGATCAGGCTGATTCCCTCGAACGCCGGCAGCGCCGACAGGACCGACTGCAGGACCATCGCCATGGCGAGAATCTGGGTCGCGAGGTAGCCCATCACGCCGAGGACAATGGTAAGCGCGGTGAGCACGGTGACTGTCCGGTTGTCGTAACGCGCCGCGACGATATCGGGCAGCGAGACCGCCTCGCGGACCTCGGCAATCATGCGGATGCGCTTGGCGACGAGGAAAAAGCCCAGCGCATAACCGAAGGTCGACACGCAGATCATCCAGATCGAGCTCATGCCGCTGGAATAGACAAGGCCCGGGCCACCCACGAAGCCGAAGCCCGACAAGGTGCTGGAGAAGATGGCAAAGGCGATGACCATCGGCCCGAGGCCGCGACCGGCCACGAAGAAGTCGCCCGCCGAATGGGTCTTTCGCATGGCCCATAGCCCGACGACGATGCAGAGCAGCATGTAGACCGCGACGAAGGCGAGGGTGATCTCGGCGCGATAGGCCTCCATCAGGCCGCCCCGTCGCGTTCATCTGCGGCTTCGGCGTCGCGCGCCTCGCCCGCAATGGCCTCGAAACGGGCCTCGTCTTCATGGGAGAAGATGAAGCGCCTGAAACCGAACACATAGAGCGCCACGAGCGGCAGCGCGGTGAAGGAGGTGCCGGCGATCATGAGAAAGGTCGCGGTGGGGAAACCGGCAATGTAGCCGGTTGACCCGGTCTCGGTGAAATCACCATAGGCTGCCATCAGCATGAACCAGTTGGCGAGCACGAAAGCATATTGCAGGGCGAGGAAGGCCCAGACAGCGGGACCGCGCTTGCGCGCCGGTATGGCGAAGGCCACGAGCAGGATGAAAACCGCCAGCGTGATCGCCTGCAGCGCTGTCACGGCAAGGTGGCCCGGCCCGTTGCCGGCGATCAGTGCGGCGACCCCCGCCATGGCGAGGACGCCCAGGAACAGTGCGACGGCGACCCGGTCCACGGTGTCCTCCCGGCCAAAATTTCAACGCCCGTTCAAGTCTCTGTACGCGACGGGGGCCGGTCGTCAAGTCGCGGGCGCGCGGCAGCGGCTTCAGCCGAGATTGGCGCAGAAGCGCTGGATGCGCGCCATGGCGGCTTCCAGCGCCTCGGTGCTGGTGGCGTAGCTGATGCGGAAGGCCGGTGACAGGCCGAAAGCCTCGCCATGGACCACGGCGACCTTCTCGGTGTTCAGCAGTTCGGCGGCGAAGTCGGCGTCGGTTTCGATCCGCTTGCCCGAGGGCGCGGTCTTGCCCATGGCACCGGCGCAGGAGGGATAGACATAGAACGCCCCCTCCGGCGTGTCGCACTGCAGCCCCTCGGCCTTGTTGAGCTCCGCCACCACGAGGTCCCGGCGCGACTTGAAGACGGCGTTCCGCTCGGCGAGGAAACCATGGTCGCCGTTCAGCGCAGCGACGCTCGCCCACTGGCTGATGGAGCACGGATTGGACGTTGACTGGCTCATCACCTTGCGCATCGCCGCGATCAGGTTTTCCGGTCCCGCAGCATAGCCGATGCGCCAGCCCGTCATGGCATAGGCCTTCGACACGCCGTTCATGGTCAGGGTGCGGTCATGAAGCTCCGGCACGACCTGGGCGATGGTGGTGAATTCGAACCCGTCATAGACGAGGTGCTCATAAATGTCGTCGGTCAGGATGTTGACGTGCTTGTGGCGCTTCAGCACTTCGCCGAGGGCGGCGAGTTCGGCGCGTGTGTAGGCGGTGCCGGTGGGATTCGAGGGCGAGTTCAGCACGAGCCATTTCGTCGAGCCCGTGATCGCGCCCTCCAGCGCGTCGGGCGTGAGCTTGAACTTCGTCTCCGGCCCGCAGGACACGAAGCGCGGCGTGCCACCGGCCAGGAGCGCCATGTCGGGATAGCTCACCCAGTAGGGCGCCGGCACGATGACTTCGTCATCCGGGTTCAGCGTCGCCACGAAGGCATTGTAGATCACCGCCTTGCCGCCGGGCGAGACATTGACCTGCGCAGGTGTGTAGTCGAGCCCGTTGTCGCGCTTGAACTTGGCGCAGATCGCTTCCTTCAGTTCCGGGATACCGTCGGCGGGGGTGTACTTGGTCTTGCCGTCGCGGATGGCCTGCATACCGGCTTCCTTGACGTGCTCGGGCGTGTCGAAGTCCGGCTCGCCGGCGCCGAGGCCGATCACGTCCTCGCCCGCCCGGCGCAGCTCGGCAGCACGCGTGGTCACGGCGATCGTTGCCGATGGCTTCACGCGGTTCACCGCATCACTCAGATTGATCCCCGACATGCCGCTGGTCCTTCCCTTGTTTCCGGTCTGCTGCGTGCCGTGCTAGCGCGCCGGACAGGTCCTAGGCAAACGCCGGCGGGGTTTCTGTCCGTGATTTCCCAGGATTGGCACGAATTTTCCGCCCGACATTCACGCTTTGCTAGCTGTGATCAGGCATTATCTAATCCGATCTGTGCAGGGCGCGGCCCATCGGTTGGTCATTGTGTCCGGAGGCGGAAGATGAACTCTTATGAACTCCTGTGGGCGAGACTGAAATTCTTCGTCCGTGACTTCCTTCGTGACCTTTCGATCTGGCTGGACCGCCTGACGCCCGGTCAGATGCTCATCGGCCTTGTCCTGTTCACGCTGGTACTGATGCTCTTCATGGCGCGGC
This sequence comes from uncultured Hyphomonadaceae bacterium, assembly GCA_964644395.1. Taxonomy (GTDB): domain Bacteria; phylum Pseudomonadota; class Alphaproteobacteria; order Caulobacterales; family Hyphomonadaceae; genus JBGSUF01. Next base: position 3,726 of record CAZXWB010000133.1, read on the forward strand.
GCCACCGTCTGGGTGTACGCAAGGGCTCGCCGATCTTCCAGTTCACTTTCGCCATGGCCATCGTCGTGTTCCTGAGCTTTGGCGCGACCTGGATTCTCGCGCCGGAAGAGGCCGTGTCCCAGGGGGGCGCGCTGCTGCGGCGATAGAGCGTCGGAGCGGCGCATCGGCGATTGCGCTGGCATCGGCCCGCGCCGGCGACTATTTCTCCAGGCATGGACGGTCACGAATCCGACGTATCGGCGCCCCTGCGCGGGGTCGACGTCATCAAGGACAATCTGAAACGCCTGCCCGGCAGGCCCGGCGTCTACCGCATGATCGGCGAGGCGGGCGAGATCCTTTATGTCGGCAAGGCAAAGAATCTGAAGAATCGGGTATCGAACTATGCCCGGCTCGGCGGCCACACCCAGCGCATCGCCGCCATGATCGCCCTTACGCGGTCGATGGAATTCGTCGTCACCGAGACCGAGACCGAGGCGCTGCTGCTTGAGGCCAACCTCATCAAGCGCTTCATGCCGCGCTTCAATGTGCTCCTGCGCGATGACAAGAGCTTCCCCTACATCCATATCCGCCGCGACCACGCCGCGCCGCAGATCCGCAAGTATCGCGGCGCGAAGAAGGGCGACGGGGACTATTTCGGCCCGTTTGCCAGTGCCGGCGCGGTTGGCCGCACGCTCGACACGCTGCAGAAGGCCTTCCTGCTGCGCACCTGCGAGGACAGCGTCTATGAGGGCCGCTCGCGCCCCTGCATGCTGCACCAGATCAAGCGCTGTTCGGCGCCGTGCACCGGTGAGATCAGCCTGGAGGATTATGCCCGCCTGACCGACCAGGCGACCGACTTTCTGCGCGGCAAGGTGGTGGACCTGCAGGACCGCCTGGCGAAAGAGATGGACGCTGCCGCCGAGGCGCTCGACTTCGAGACCGCCGCGCGCCTGCGCGACCGTATCCGGGCCCTGGCGGTGGTGCGCTCGTCGCAGTCGATCAATCCCGAGGGCCTGGAAGAGGCCGATGTGTTCACCGTCGCCATGGAGGGCGGGGCGAGCTGCGTGCAGGTCTTCTTCTACCGCGCCGCGCAGAACTGGGGCACAAAGGCCTTCTATCCGCGCCACGAGAAGGACTCCTCCGCCGAGGAGGTGCTCGCCGCCTTCATCGTGCAGTTCTATGACAATCGCCCCGCGCCGCGCCTGATCCTGACCAATGTGGTGCCCGACCAGTCGGAGCTTATCGGCGAGGCGCTGTCGCTCTCGGCCAGTCACAGGGTGGAGGTGCGCACGCCCCAGCGCGGCGCGAAGCGCGAACTCGTCCTGCAGGCGGAGAACAATGCCCGCGAGGCGCTGTCGCGCAAGCTCGCTGAGACCCAGAGCCAGGCGCGTCTGCTGAAGGAGGTGCAGAAGACCTTCGACCTGGCGGCCTTGCCGGCGCGCATCGAGGTCTATGACAATTCCCACATCCAGGGCGCGAACGCCGTCGGCGGCATGATCGTCGCCGGGCCCGAGGGCTTCGTGAAGGGCCAGTACCGCAAGTTCAACATCA
>CAZXWB010000134.1:0-5245 GCA_964644395.1 uncultured Hyphomonadaceae bacterium
TCAGCAGGGCATGGCCACCGGCCAGGATGGATGACAGGACGAGCTCGATCACGCGTTCCTGGCCAAAGACGGCCCTGCCGATCTGGATCTTCACGTCTTCAAGTTTCTGCACGGCGGTTTCGGCCTCGCGGACGATATTGGCCTTCACTTGCTCGGCTTCGACGTCGCTCATACTGTCTCCGGGTCTGGTTGCCGCGTGTTCAACACACTCTCCACGCTATATAGGCGAGACTATGACTGGCCAAGATAACGATTTGAAGGTGATCAGCGGATCGCACTCTCTGGACGCGACGCTGCGGGAAATCGCTCGCGAGGACGGCGAGAATGCCGGCCTGCCGCCCGTGGAGCTCTGGAACCCCCAGCATTGCGGCGATATCGGCATGGAAATCCGTGCCGACGGGACCTGGTGGCATGAGGGCCGGATCATTGGACGTGAGAAACTGGTCAGGCTGTTTAGCCGCATCCTGCGCAAGGATGATGACGGCAACACCTACCTCGTCACGCCCTATGAAAAGGTCATCGTCCATGTCGAGGACGCCCATTTCCATGCCGTCAGGGTGGATGCCCATGGCGGCCCGGGCGAGGACCAGGCGCTGGTGTTCACCACCAATGTCGGCGACCATGTCGTGGCCGGCCCCGACTGCCCCCTCAGTGTGGAGGAGGCGGCGGACGGCGAACCGCAGCCTTATCTGCGCGTGCGTGGCAGGCTCGACGCGAAGCTGACGCGCCCGGTCTTCTACGAGCTTGCCGAACGTGCCGTGCCCAATCCGGAAGACGATGGCCGGACGCTCGGCGTCTGGTCGAAGGGGCAGTTCTTCGTGATCGGGCCGGCTGCGTGAGCTGGCAGGGCCTGGAGGATTTCCTCGAGCGGTGTCGCAGGCGCCTCGACCCTGTCCGGGGGCCGGAAAGGCTGCCGGAGACCGGCGACATGGACGTGCTGGGCGTGGAGGAGATGTTCGCCATCCGTCCGGCGGCGGTGCTGATCGGCGTGATCGACCGGGACGGCGAGGCGATGGTGCTGCTCACCCGCCGGCCGGAGACCATGGTGCGCCATGCCGGGCAGGTCGCCTTTCCCGGCGGCAAGATCGATCCCACCGATGCCGATTCCGCCGAAGCCGCCCTGCGCGAGGCCGAGGAAGAGGTCGGTGCCGACCCGGCCGGCGTCGCGCTGATCGGGCGTTCATCGCCCTATGTCACCGGCTCACAGTTCCGTATCACGCCGGTGGTGGGCCTGCTTCCGGCCGGTTTTGACGCCAAGCCTGACCCGGACGAGGTGGCGGAAGCCTTCGAGGTGCCGCTGGCCTGGCTGATGGACCCGGCAAACCTGACGATCCAGACGGGCGAGTGGAAGGGCCGGGAGCGGCGTTATGTGGAGATGCATTACGGGCGCCACCACATCTGGGGCGTCACCGCGGGCATCATCCGCAATCTCTGCCTTATCCTTTATGGACGCTGAGGCCGGGGGATTGCACCGGATCGCCGCACTTTGCCGATCCGCCTCGAGGCCTTACATATACGCAACATTGTCGAGGAGTGCCGGAAGTCTTGTCACGCTACCTTTTGATCCAGCTGCTGTTTTTCCTCCTGCCCTTCGTGATCTTCGCGATCTGGCGGTATGCCACGCGCAACACCCGCGACACGAAGAAGGCCTGGCCCATCAACATGCTCTTCGTCGCAGGGATCAGCCTCGGCATCGCGGCCTGGGTGGTGCTGATCATGGCAGAGCCCGCACCCAACCGCGAGATGTGCACCGTGCCGGCCCAGGTTGTGGATGGCGAGCTTGTCCCGGCGCGACAGGTGCCTTGCCGGGACCTGGAGGTCATCGAGACCGACGCCAGCGGCGACAAGGCTGCGCGTGGCTTTTCCGGTGACGGTGGCGACCGGCTGAAGACGATCGAGGATGTACGCCGCAACCCGGAGGGCCGCGTGCCGGAGGACAGCGTGTCCGACCCGCTCAACCCGGCCGAGGACGTCCCCGAGGATGACGGCACGCAATGATCCCGGACCGCATCGCGGCTGACTGGCTCGACGCGCCGGAGACCCGCGCCGTGATGGCGGCTCTGGAAGCGGTGCGCCCGGGCGGCGCGCGCTTCGTGGGCGGTTGTGTGCGCAACACGCTGATGCGGCGCGCCGTGGACGATGTCGACATCGCGACCCAGCTTGAACCCGAAGCGGTGATCGCGGCGATCGAAGCCGCCGGCCTGCGCGCGCTGCCCACGGGGATCGAGCATGGCACGATCACGGCCATCGCCAATCATCAGCCCTTCGAGATCACGACCCTGCGCCGGGATGTGGAAACCGATGGCCGGCGGGCGGTCGTCGCCTACACCACCGACTGGTCAGAGGATGCCGCGCGCCGCGATTTTCGCCTCAATGCCATCTATGCCGGCGCCGACGGAACACTGTTCGACCCGACAGGTGAGGGCGTTGCCGATGCGCTGGCGGGGCGGGTCATCTTCATCGGTGAAGCCGACGAACGCCTGCGTGAGGATTATCTGCGCATCCTGCGATTCTATCGCTTCAACGCCTGGTACGGTGCCGGGATCGATCCCGGTGGCCAGGCGGCCTGCAAGCGCCAGGCGGGCGGGCTTTCCCGGATCGCTGCCGAGCGCATCTGGAAGGAACTGAAAAGGCTCCTTTCGGCGCCGTCGCCGGCCCGCGCCGTGGAGGCCATGGAGGCCGCCGGTGTCCTGCAAGCTGTTCTTCCTGACGCGTCCACCGGCGGGCTTGAGGCCCTGGAGCGTGTCGAACAGGCCGCGCAGACCGGCCCTGATCCTCTGCAGCGTGTGATGGCGCTGTTGCCGCGGCGACCGGGCGATGTCCGCGCCGCGACCGAAGCGCTCAAACTGTCGCGGGCAGAGGCCGGGCGGCTGGCCGCCTGGGCCGACCCGGCTTTGCCGTCGCTGGCAGGCAGCGACCCGTCGGCGGTGCGCCGGGCGCGCTACCGTTTCGGCAAGGCGGTGCTCGACCGTGCGATCATCGAGGCCGCCCAGGCTGGCGACCCGGCGATCCATGCCGGTGTGCGCGACGCGATCCATGGCTGGTGTCCGCCGCGTTTTCCGCTCACCGGGCAGGACGTCCTCGATGCCGGGCTCAAGGGGCCGGAGATCGGACAGGCGCTGAAATCGGCGGAAAATGCCTGGATTGAAAGCGATTTCACCCTTGGCCGCGCGGAATTGTTGGGGCGTCTGCCGTCGAATTGATGGCCGCTGGCACCCATGTTGTCACATGAAGGAGCGCCACCATGACCCGCGTGAAAATCCGCAAGATCGGCAACAGCCTCGGTGTGATCCTGCCGAAGGAGATCCTGGACGCCCTCGGTGCGCGAGAGGGCGACGTGGTCTCATTCGCGCGCGGCGCTTCCGGTCTGGTCATGTCGGTCAGCGACGAGGGATCCGAGCGACTTCTCGAGGCCGCCGAGCGTATCGTTTAGGAGAACCGGGATGTCCTGAAAGCGCTCGCGAAATGAGCCGCGCCTTTCCGTGGATCGGTGTCGCTGATGCCCTGAGACTCCATGCGCGTCAGATCGAGGAATTTGGTGGCGCAAAGGGGATACGCGATGAGGGCCTGCCGGAGAGTGCCCTCGCCCGACCCGTGAATGCCAATGCCTATGGTGTGGAAGACGTTCATGAACTCGCAGCGCTCTATGCGGCGGGGATCATCAAGAACCACCGCTTCGTCGATGGCAAAAAGCGTACGGGCTATGTCGCCTGCCTGTCTTTCTCATTGCTTTGCGGCTGGCGAGTCGTGGTGCCGCAGGCGGAAAGATTGGCGATGACGATTGCCCTTGCATCAGGGGAAATGGATGAGACCGCCTTCGCCGCCTGGCTGCGCGTGATGCGACGGAGCCGCTTGACGCCTCGCTTCAGGGCCACTTCACCACGGGCGGCATGGAGGACAGGATCGAGGTGACATTGCCGCCGGTCTTCAGGCCGAAGGTGGTGCCGCGGTCGTAGAGCAGGTTGAACTCCACATAGCGCCCGCGCCGGACCAGCTGTTCCTCACGCTCCGCCTCGCTCCAGCCCTCGCCGATGCGCCGCTCCACGAGCTTCGGATAGATGTCGGCAAAGGCGCGCCCGACATCCTGCGTGAAGGCGAAGTCGGCGTCCCAGTCGCCACTGTTGTGGCGATCGTAGAAAATCCCGCCAATGCCGCGCGGTTCATCGCGGTGGGCGAGGTGGAAATACCTGTCGCACTCCGCCTTGAAGCGGGGGTAGTAATCGGGGTGGTGGGCGTCGCAGGCCGCCTTCATGGCCGCATGGAAATCCACGGCATCCGCGAAACCCTGGTCGCGCTGGTAGCCCAGCACCGGCGTCAGGTCCGCCCCGCCGCCGAACCAACTGTCGGACGTCACCAGCATCCGCGTGTTCAAGTGGACCGCCGGCACCTTCGGGCTGCGCGGATGGACGATGAGCGAAATGCCTGACGCCCAGAACTGGCCGTCCGACTGGTCAGCCCCCGGGATCTGGGCGGCGAAGGCTTCGGAGAATGTCCCGTAGACCTCGGAGACATGCACGCCGGCCTTCTCGAACAGCCGCCCGCGCAGCATGCCCATGGTGCCGCCGCCGAGATCCTCGCTGCCATCGCCGCGTGTCCAGGGAATCGCCTCAAAGCGCCCGGGCGCGCCGGGAAACAGGGCTTCGGGGGCGGTGTCTTCCAGCGCTTCGAGACGGCCGAAGATGTCGGCCTGCAGTTCGCTGAACCAGCCCTTGGCGCGCGCTTTCTTCTCGGCCAGCGCGTCGGCCATTGTGTCAGTGCTCATGATCCCGCATAAGCGCACATGGGCGTCCATGGCAAGTTTCCGCGATGGCCTCGCGCGTGCGCGACATCGCGCCGCCTAGAGGAACTTGCCGGAGAGGTTAGTTAGGTGGTCACAGACTATCCCAGCAGAGGTTGAGGATCATGAGCGAAGTGCAAACCGGTGCTGACGCCGGTCAAGATTCCGAACAGGTCGATGAAGAGCGTCGCGACTTCATCCACATCATGACCGGCGCGACGGCCGCAGCGGGCGTTGCCATGTTCGCCTGGCCCCTGATCGACCAGATGAATCCCGCCCTCGACACCAAGGCATTTTCAAGCCTTGATGTGGACATTTCGAAAATCCCGCTGGGCGGCGAAACGCGCGTGCTCGTCGGCGGCAAGCCATTTTTCATCCGCCACCGCACGGAACGCGAAATCGCCAAGGCGCGTGAGGAAAATGACGCGCAGATGCGCGATCCGGAGCCCGATGAAGAACGACTGATTG
>CAZXWB010000135.1:0-5226 GCA_964644395.1 uncultured Hyphomonadaceae bacterium
CATCAGGCCCCGCGCGATGCGATCGAGATAGTCGCGCAGACAGTTCTCGAAGGCGCGCGCGGTGCGCTCCAGCGCCGTACGGTCGCGGATGGCGACGAAGGGTGCCGGCAGGTCCGGCGGCGGACCGGGACGGCCAAAGCGGTGCGGCTGCAGCGCGTCGGTCAGCATCCGGCCCAGCCGGACCGGGTCGCCGGCCCGCGCCAGGCGCTGGACGAGCTCGCGCTGCCCGACCCCGAGATGCCGGGTGGCGAGGTCGAAACCACGCGCCAGCAGCCGCGCCTGGGCGGCACGCTCGAGCTGGCGGACCACGCCCGGCACCCGCAGCGGCTCCGGCAGGGCGGCGATCACCGCCGTCGTGGCCGGGGTGATCTCCTGCAAGTGGCCGAGCAGCTTGCGGGCCGCATCCTGGTCGAGCAGGTCGCGGAACGCGGCGTAGGCCTCCGGCGCCCACAGCGCCTCGCCCATGCGGGCGAGCTTGCGCATCAGGCGCTTGCCCGCCCGGGGCGCGATCAGCCGGGCGACCTCGACGTCGCGCACTTGGGCGATCCAGTCCTCGAGCCGCATGTCACCGGACAGGCGCTGGCCGATCAGCATGGCACAGGCGTGGCGCCGGGCCGTGGGCAGGGCGAAGAAGCCGGTGTGCGGCGCGGGCCAGAGCCGGGCAATCTCGGGCGCCAGCGTCCCTGCCAGGTGTTGCAGCAGGGCCGTCGGCTCCGCGCGCACGGGAACCGCGCGCGCGGACGCGTTCATGGCTGCAGCCATGTCCCCTCTCCTTTCAACAGTTCAGGAACACGTGGTTCCGTCTGTGATCGGTCTTTTCTAGATGTCCGGGCTTGTCACCGCCGGCCAGCGCGCGGAGGCGTCAACCCGCCTCCCGCTTGTTCGCGAGAGGTCAGATAGTGTCTGTCCTATCGACCTCATGGGCCTCTCCCTTGGCGCCCGGCTTCGTTTGCCGGAAGGATGTAGTTAAAGTACGATTGCGACACTTTTATAACACTTTTTCGAATTCTTTCATGTCGCGCGAATCCGGATCAGTCGCCGGTTTCCGCATGCACCCAGTCGCCGAAGGCCGCGGTCGCCTCCATGGGGATGGCGAGAATGGCGGGCACCTCATCGGGATGAAGCGCGGCCGCACGGGCCGCAAGCGCCTCGAAACGCGCGCGCGTGGTCTTGGCGAGGACCACCCATTCGGTGCCGCGCTGCATCTCGCCCTGCCAACGATAGACCGAGACCACTGGCTCGGTGATGTTCACGCAAGCCGCGAGCCGCTCTAACACAAGCGCCTCTCCGACCTGCTCCGCGACCATGCGATCGGGGCAGTTGATGCGCACAAGGCGGAGGTCGCTCAAATCTCCATCCCCAGATGTTCCGCGACGGAGAAGATGTCCTTGTCGCCGCGCCCGCACATGTTGAGGATGAGCGAGCCGCCCTTTCCGATCTCGCGCGCCAGCTCGCCACAGGCCAGGATGGCGTGGGAGGGTTCGAGCGCCGGGATAATGCCTTCGAGCCGTGTCACCAACTTGAAACCCTCGAGCGCCTCATCATCGGTGGCGCAGACATATTCCGCCCGACCGGTCTGTTTCAGGAAGGCGTGCTCCGGACCGATGCCCGGATAGTCGAGCCCGGCGGAGATGGAATGGGCATCGAGGATCTGGCCGTCATCCGTCTGCAAGAGATAGGTCTTGTTGCCGTGCAGGATGCCGGGCTTGCCGCCGTTCAGCGCGGCGGCATGCTCGCCGGTCTCGATGCCATGGCCGGCGGCCTCCACACCCACCATGCGCACGCCCTCATCATTGATAAAGGGGTGAAACAGGCCGATGGCGTTCGACCCGCCGCCGATACAGGCCATGACGGCGTCCGGCAGGCGGCCCTCGCGCTCGAGAATCTGGGCCCGCGCCTCGCGCCCGATGACCGACTGGAAGTCGCGCACAAGCTCGGGATAGGGGTGCGGCCCGGCGGCGGTGCCGATGACATAGAAGGTGTCATGGACATTCGTCACCCAGTCGCGCAGGGCCTCGTTCATGGCGTCCTTCAGCGTGCCCGTGCCCGCGGTGACGGGAACGATCTCCGCACCCAGCATCTTCATGCGGAAGACGTTCGGCTTCTGTCGTTCCACATCCGTGGCACCCATGAAGACGATACAGGGAACCCCGAATTTCGCGCAGACCGTTGCGGTGGCGACGCCGTGCTGGCCGGCACCGGTCTCGGCAATGATGCGCCTCTTGCCCATGCGCCGGGCGAGCAGGACCTGGCCGAGGCAGTTGTTGATCTTGTGCGCGCCGGTGTGATTGAGCTCGTCGCGCTTCAGGTAGATCTTCGCGCCGCCGAAATGATCCGTGAGCCGTTCGGCGAGATAGAGCGGCGACGGGCGTCCCACATAGTCGCGCCAGAGCATGTCCATCTCCGCGGCAAAGTCCGGGTCGGACTTCGCGGCGCGGTATTCCGCATCCAGATCCATGATCAGCGGCATCAGCGTCTCGGCGACATAGCGTCCGCCGAAATCGCCGAACTTGCCGCTGGCATCGGGGTACTGGTCCCATGTGTTGCGCATGTCCATCGCCGTGCAATCCCGTTCAAGGCCTCAGGTCACAAGCTTCACCACACCACCACCCTTCGCTCAAGCGCGGGAGATGCGACTATTCGGCGGTGTAGAAGAACTCCTCGCGGACGATCTTGCCGTCCCTCACCGTGTATTCGCCGATCTCGCGCATCTGTTCGCGCTGCCCGGTTTCCTTGTGCGTGGTCTCGGCGCTGAAAATCACGCTGAAGCGGTCCTCACCGTGGAAAAAGGGGCCTTCAGCTTGGGATTGGTGCACCTCGAAATTGCTGTTCCACCAGTCATGCTTGGCGCGTATGGCGGCGAGACCGCTGGCTTCGCGCCCGCTATCGCCCATGGCCGCCGCTTCCACCGAGACGGCATCATCGGCGTAACGACTGTCCAGCAATTCGTCGACCGTGCCATTGTTGTTGGCCTCGACCACCGCCAGACCGATTTCCGTGAGTTTCGCGTCAAACATCTGGTCCTCCCTGACATTTCGGACACGTTACATCTGGAACATTAATCGAACAAGCGATTTCTCAGATCGCTTTCGCGGCCTGGATGAAGTCCCGGATCAGCGCCCTGTCCTTCACGCCGCGCGCGCTTTCTACGCCAGAGGACACATCGACCGCCGTCGCGCCCGTCCGACGTATGGCTTCGGCGACATTGTCCGGGGTCAGGCCGCCGGCGAGGAGCCAGGGCTTGGGTGCGGTCCAGCCTTCGAGCAGGGACCAGTCGAAGGGCACGCCATGTCCGCCGGTTTGGGCAGAGCCTTCAGGCGGCTTCGCATCGACAAGCAGGCGGTCGGCCAGCCAGTAGCCGCCAAACTTGTCCAGATCCTCACGCTTCCCCACACCGCGCGCCTTCCAGAGCGCCACCGGATCACCAGCGTCAAGGTCCAGACGCGCCCGGATGGCGGCGATTTCGCGCGGCGTTTCATTGCCGTGCAGCTGCATGATGCCGAAACCATCGGCTGCGATTTCCGCCAGCTCTTCCGGCGAACGATTGATCGTCAGTGCCACGACGCGGTCGCGACCAACAGCTTTTGCGATGTCACCGCGGATATCGGCATGGACGCATCGCGGGCTGATGCCAACCAGGACAACGCCCACCCAGTCAGCCCCGCACTCCACCGCATGGGCGGCCATGTCCGGGTCCATCACCCCGCAGATCTTCACGCTTGCCATGGACGCTGAGGTATCCCGCCGATGCGGCTGCGCCAAGGCCTATTCGATGCGCGCGCGGAAGCTGACGGTGAATGACGGGTCCGGTGTGCCCGTGGCGAGCTGGCCCTTGGGATTGATGCACACATGGGTCACGTTCGGATCATATCCGGGCGTGGGATTGTAGCTACAGGCTGCAAATCCTGCGGGCGCGGCCACACCCGTGGCAAAGGCCACATCGCGAGCATAGTCCCACGACAGTCCCGAACCGGAATCCGTAAAGGCCACCGCATCGGTTTCCGGCCCGGAGATGCCATCCACGTCACCATTGAAGAACGACATTTCCGGCGGCAGCGCATCGATCAGCACGATGCTGTCGGCATCGGTGAAGCCGGGGCCGGTATTGGTGACGGTGATTTCGTAGAGCACGTCGCTTCCCGGCGTCGCGAAGCCGCCGCCCATGCCCGGGTTCCAGACCGAAAGGGACTTGTCGCCATCGAGCACGGCCGGGCGGCCCGTGATGGCCAGGGCGACCCGCTGGATGGTCCCGTTGTCGGCGACCGGAAACACGTCGCAATAGCCAATGGTCCAGGTGCCGGACGCATTCTCGCCGTCGAGGCCTAGCAGCAGGTCTCCTTCCGATATCACGGCGTTCGGCGGGCCGGTGAGGCTGTCATTGGAGGCATGGGACAGGGTATCGACCTGGACGAAGGCCTCGTCGTCGAAGCGGACATTGTAATTGTCCCAGCCGGTCGTGTAGCCGCCGGTCAGAAGATCGATGCGCGTGCCGGACGGCGAAATCAGCCAGAGATTGATATCGGTGCGCCAGCTGTGGGCGGCGCGGAACTCGAAATCGAGGTCATCGATAATGATGTTGACCGGAACACTCAGCGTCCGGCTGGCGGGTGTGGAACAACGCTGGCCGGAGCCGACGGCCGTGTCGCTTTCGTCCTCGAAGACCTGCCGGGCGAAGGCGGGACAGACAGCCAGCATCGCCGACAGTGCCAGGGTGAGGTGGCGATGTCTTCGGTTGGATCTCCAATGAACAGCTTTCGTCATGGCAGCACACCATTCTGGCGTGCTAGGGATTGAGCGCTGACGTGCTTTCGATTTCCTTAACGCGAACGCAAGGCCCCGGCGTCAGGGGCCTTCGCTCTATTCGATCCGGGCCCGGAAACTGACAGTGAATTCCGATCCCGACGCCATCGCACCCTTGGGGTTGAAGCAGATGTAAGTGACGGTCGGATCATAGCTGCCCACTGGTGTATAGGTGCAGGCCGAGAAATCGGCCGGCGCGCCGGAGGTGGAATTGGAATAGGCCAAATCGGTCGCCGGGGTGAAGCTCAGGCCGGTGCCGGTCTCGTTCCAGTCGATCACTGCGCCGCCAAACTCCGGCGTGGTGCCGGTGTAGAAGGCCATCTGAGGCGGCATGAGGTCGATGAGTTCGATCGTGTCGGAGTCGGACGGTCCTGTGCCGGTGTTCTCCACCGTGATGGCATAGATCACATCCTCGCCCGGAATGGC
>CAZXWB010000136.1:0-5180 GCA_964644395.1 uncultured Hyphomonadaceae bacterium
GCCGGCGCTGGGAGCGCTCGATGAAGACGATGAAGACCACGAGCGCGATGGCCAGCGCCAGGATCACCAGTATGTAAGCAATGGAGACCGACTGGGTCTGGGCCTGGCCGAGTAGCTGGAAGATGACCTTGGGCAGCTCCGCCACGATGCCGGCGAAGATGATGAGCGAGATGCCGTTGCCCACGCCGCGTGCGGTGATCTGCTCGCCGAGCCACATCAGGAAGATCGTGCCGCCGGTGAGCGTCACCACGGTCGTCAGCACGAAGAACCAGGGCGCGATTTCGGTCAGGCGCACCGACTGCAGGCCCATGGCGATGCCGAAGGACTGTACGAGCGCAAAGGCCACGGTGAGGTAGCGCGTATACTGGTTGATCTGTTTGCGTCCCGTCTCGCCCTCCTTCTTGAGGCGCGACAGGGTCGGCGAGGTGGCGGTCAGGAGTTGGATGATGATCGATGCCGAAATGTAGGGCATCACGTTCAGCGCGAAGATCGCCATGCGCTCCACCGCGCCGCCGGCGAGCATGTTCAGATTGCCGAGCAGGCCGGTCGATTGGCCCTCAAAGAGCTGCGCATAGGCGGAGGGGTCAAGGCCCGGGATCGGGATGAAGGTGCCCAGCCGGTAGACCACCAGCGCCAGCAGGGTGAACAGGATACGTTGCTGGAGTTCCTTCGCCTTCGAAAAGGTGGAGAAATTCACGTTGCGTGCAAGTTGCTCGGCGGCCGATGCCATGGACGCTTACTCCCGAAGATGAAATCGCCGCCAAGATCGGCGGCGAAAGCTCGTTTGTGAAGGGGCAGGCGGAAGATTTACTCAGCCTTCGACTGTCTCTTCGGCCCGCTTTCCCGTCAGCGTGACTTTTCCGCCAGCCTTTTCAACGGCTTCTACCGCGGCGCGCGAGGCGCCGGTGACGGTAATGTCGAGACCCTTCGGCGCATCGCCACGCGCAAGCAGGCGCACGCCGTCACGGACCCGGCGCACCACGCCGGAGGTGACGAGGCTCTCTTCGGTGATCGCCTTGCCGTCAAGCTTGCCGGCATCGATCGCCGCGGCAATGCGGTCCAGGTTCACCTCGGCGAACCGGGCGCGGTTGCGCTTGGTGAAGCCACGCTTGGGCAGGCGCATATAGATCGGCATCTGGCCGCCCTCGAAGCCGTTGAGCGCCACGCCGGAGCGCGACTTCTGGCCCTTCATGCCGCGCCCGCCGGTCTTGCCTTTGCCCGAGCCAACGCCGCGACCGACACGGTGACGGTCATGGGTTGCGCCGGGGCGGTCTGAGAGTTCGTTCAGTTTCATCTTGCGTCTCCTGCCCGGTCACGGGCGACGAAATAATCGTGCGCCGCCACCCAGGCGTCATCTCGCTGGACAGCAACCATGTGGCCCACCTTGCGGATCATGCCGCGCACGGCGGGGGTGTCTTCCAGGGTCCGTTCACGCCCGACCTTGTTCAGGCCCAGGCCGATCAGCGTCTGACGCTGTTCGGGCTTGCGCCGGATGGGCGAGCCGGTCTGGCGAATGGTGATCGTATCCTTGGCCATGTTCAATCGTCCTCAAACGTCTCAGTTCGCCGAAGCCTCGGCCTCGGCCATGCCGGCCTCGGAGGCGCCGTCGGTGCGGCGACCGACAATGTCCTGCACCTTCAGGCCGCGCTTGGCCGCCACGGAACGGGGATTGGCCTGCAGCTTCAGCGCATCGAAGGTGGCACGCACCATGTTGTAGGGGTTCGACGTGCCGATCGACTTGGCCACGACGTCCTGCACGCCGAGGGCTTCCATCACCGCACGCATGGGACCGCCGGCGATCACGCCCGTACCGGGAGGCGCTGCGCGCAGGACCACCTTGCCGGCGCCGTGACGCCCGCGGCCATCATGGTGCAGGGTGCGACCCTCGCGCAGGGGCACGCGGATCATGTTGCGCTTGGCTTCCTCGGTCGCCTTGCGGATCGCCTCGGGCACCTCCCGGGCCTTGCCCTTGCCAAAGCCGCAGCGACCCTTCTGGTCGCCCACCACGACGAGCGCGGCAAAACCGAAATTCTTGCCGCCCTTCACCGTCTTGGCGACGCGGTTGATGGCGACGAGCTTGTCGATGAATTCCGACTGTTCCTCGTCGCGGTCCCGGCGATTGTCGCGTCCGCGGCCGCGGCCACGGCCGCGTTCATTTCCCTGACCCTGCTGTTCAGCCATGCCGGTCTCCTTAGAACTTGAGGCCGCCCTCGCGGGCAGCATCCGCCAGGGCTTTCACCCGGCCATGGTAAATGTAGCCGCCGCGATCGAAGACCACGGTGTCGACACCGGCCTCCTTCGCGCGCTCGGCGATGAGCTTGCCCACTTCCGCCGCCGCTTCGGTGGACTTGGAGCTCGACCCCTTGGAGCCGAATTCCTTCTCCAGCGTCGATGCCGAGGCGAGCGTCAAACCCTTCTCATCATCGATGAGTTGGGCGGAAATGTTCTTGTGCGAGCGCGAAACCGACAGTCGCGGACGGCCATTGGCCTGCTGGCGGAGCTTGGCCCGCACACGCTGGGCCCGGCGCTGCATCTTTTCCCGTGGCGATTTCATTACTTCTTCTTGCCTTCCTTCTGGCGGACATATTCGCCCTGGTAACGGATGCCCTTGCCCTTGTAGGGCTCCGGCGGCCGCCAGGCGCGTATTTCCGCACAGACCTGACCGACGACCTGCTTGTCGATGCCGGTGACAGTGACTTCCGTCGGCTTCGGGCAGGCGATGGTGATGCCTTCCGGGGCCCTGAAAACCACATCATGGGACAGGCCGAGCGAGAGCTTGACGTCCTGCCCCTGCATCTGAGCGCGGTAGCCCACGCCGACAAGCTCGAGCGTCTTGGTGAAACCTTCGGTGACGCCATGGACCATGTTGGCCAGGCGGGCCCGTGCGGTGCCCCACTGGGTGCGCGCCGGGGCCGGCAGGGCCTCCGCCAGGGTCAGCTTCTTCTTGCCCTTGGCCTCGACTGCCGCCATCAATTCCTTCGCCTCGGCGAGGATGTCGTCGCGCGGAAAGACGCTGAGCGCGCCGTCGTCCACCTTTGGCGTGACGAGTTCCGAAAGGGTCAGCTCAAGCTGGCCCTTCGGTCCCTTGGCGGCAACCTTTTGGCCGTCGACCTTTACCTCCGCGCCCTTGGGCAGTTCGATGGGGAGTTTTCCGATACGTGACATGCTCAGATCTCCCTAGAAGACGCGGCAGAGGACTTCCCCGCCCACATTCTCTGTCCGGGCGAGATTGTCAGACATGACGCCCTTCGGTGTGGAGAGGATGGAAATACCGAGACCGTTTTGGACCAGTTCCAGGTCCTTCACGGAGGAATAAACCCGCCGGCCCGGCTTCGACACCCGGCGGATCTCCTGGATCACAGGATTGCCGTCGAAGTATTTCAGCTCGATTTCGAGCTGCTTGAAGCCATCGCGCTCGATTTCGGCCCAGCCACGGATGAAGCCCTCGCGTTCGAGCACTTCAAGCACGCGGGCGCGCAGTTTCGAGGCCGGCGTGTTCACCCTGGAGTGGCCACGCTGGGCGGCGTTGCGGATACGGGTCAGCATATCGCCGAGGGGATCAGACAGGTTCATGCGTTTGCCTCCCTACCAGCTCGACTTGACCATGCCGGGCACGCGGCCCTCATTGCCCAACTCGCGCAGGGCAATGCGCGACATGCGCAGCTTGCGGTAATAACCGCGCGGACGACCGGTAACCTCGCAGCGATTGCGCACGCGGGTCGGTGCGGAGTTGCGCGGCAGCTCGGCGAGCTTGAGGCGCGCCTTAAAGCGCTCTTCCAGGGGAAGGTCCTCATCCATCGCCTTCGCCTTCAGCTCGGCACGCCGGGCAGCGTACTTCTTCACCATGCGCTTGCGACGCTCATTCTTCTCGATTGCGCTCTTCTTGGCCATTTTGTCTCCAGGCTCCTCGCGCTAGTTCCGGAACGGAAAGCCAAACTCTTCCAGGAGAGCCTTGGCTTCGTCATTGTTGGGGGCCGTCGTGGTGACAATGATGTCCATGCCCCACATCTGGTCGACCTGGTCGTAATTGATTTCCGGAAACACGATGTGCTCCTTGATACCGAAGGCGTAGTTGCCACGGCCATCGAAACTCTTGCCGTTCAGGCCGCGGAAGTCCTTCACACGCGGCAACGCGATGGTGACCAGGCGGTCGACGAATTCGAACATGCGCTCCCGGCGAAGGGTGACCTTGCAGCCCACCGTCATGCCGTCACGCAGCTTGAACCCGGCGATCGACTTGCGCGCCTTGGTCTCCACGGGCTTCTGGCCGGAAATGCGGGTCAGGGCCTCGACGGCGGACTTGATCTTCTTTGAATCGGCGACCGCTTCGCCCACGCCCATATTGATCACGACCTTTTCCAGGGCCGGGACCTGCATGGGGTTGGTGTAGTTGAACCGTTCCTGCATCTTCGCACGGATCGTCTCGCGATACAGTGCCTTGAGGCGGGGCTCGTAAAGTGTCTCGGTGTCAGCCATCGATGGCCTCCCCTGAACGCTTGGCATAGCGGAACTTCCGGCCATGCTCGTCGGTCTTGAAGCCGACACGGGTCGGCTTGCCGTCACGCGGATCCATGATCGCCACGTTGGACACGTGGATCGGCGCCTCGAAGCGCTTGATTCCGCCAGCATCCATCTGGTTCGGCTTCTGGTGACGGGTCACCATGTTCACGCCGGACACGACCACGCGCTGTTCCGCCGGGCGGACTTCCAGGACTTCGCCCTGGGTGTCCTTGTACTTGCCCGTGAGCACGATGACCTTGTCACCCTTCTTCACCTTGGCAGCCATGATCTACAGCACCTCCGGGGCGAGCGAGATGATCTTCATGTGGTTCTTCGCGCGCAGCTCGCGCGGGACCGGGCCGAAGATACGCGTGCCGATCGGCTCGCTGTTATTGTTCACCAGCACCGCGGCATTGGTGTCGAAACGGATCACCGAACCGTCGGGGCGCTTGATGTCCTTGGACACGCGCACGACCACGGCCCGGCGTACATCGCCCTTCTTCACGCGGCCCTTCGGGATCGCTTCCTTGATCGACACCACGATGATGTCGCCGACCGAGGCATAACGGCGCCCGGCACCGCCAAGCACCTTGATGCACTGGACGCGGCGCGCGCCGGAATTGTCGGCCACGGAGAGGTTGGACTGCATCTGGATCATGACGCGTCACCCTCGGCGCCGG
>CAZXWB010000137.1:0-5177 GCA_964644395.1 uncultured Hyphomonadaceae bacterium
GCCAGCGCCGCGGCCTCGGCGTGGCCACGGGCGAACCGCTTTATGTCGTGAAGCTCGATGCAGCGAAGCGCCAGGTCATTGTCGGCCCGCGCGAGGCCCTCGACACGGTGGGGCTATGGATGAGTGAGACCAATTGGCTCAGCGACGGGACGCTGGAGGCGGCTTGCGAGGCCGGCAGGCCCGTGCTCGCCCGCGTGCGCTCGACCCGGGAGCCAAAGCCTGCGCATCTGTCCATGATCAACGGGGCGCCCGGCGTGCATTTCGATGAACATGAGGAAGGCGTCGCCAAGGGCCAGGCCTGCGTGCTCTATGATGCGGAGAATGAGACGCGGGTGCTCGGCGGCGGGTTCATTGCTGGGACGGTGGGGGTGGCGGACATCGCGTGATCAGTCTGTTCGTCACCCTCGACCGCGCAGCGGTCTGAGGGCCCAACTCCGGAACGCGAAGGACTTACCAATCCCATGGTCACGAGCTGGGCTCTCAGACGGGCTGACGCCCGTCGAGAGTGACGACACAGTGAGACAGCTCATTAGCAGTGCCATCAAATCTACCCCTTCGCCCTTCGTCCCTATTGACGCCGCCATCTACAGCCCCTCATCTTCGCGCTGGCGAAAAACGCAAGCCAGACAACAGGCAAGGAGGGCCCCATGGCCGAACAGGATCCCATCGTCATCGTCGGCATGGCACGCACGCCCATGGGCGGGCTGCTCGGCGAAATGTCGAGTTTTTCAGGCAATGAGCTGGGCGCGCTGGCGGTGAAGGCCGCCATGGCCGATGCCGGACTGGGTGCCTCGGACGCCCAGGAAATCATCATGGGCAACTGCCTGCCCGCCGGCCAGGGCCAGGCGCCCGCCCGCCAGGCCGGGATCAAGGCAGAAATGGACCAGGGTCTCGAGGCCACAACGATCAACAAGATGTGCGGCTCCGGCCTGCAGGCGGTGCGCATGGGCGTCGGCTCCATCATGGCTGGCGACGCCGATGTGGTGATCGCCGGCGGCATGGAATCCATGACCAACGCCCCGCACCTCGTCGACATGCGCAAGGGTCACAAGTATGGCCACACCGGCATGAAGGACCACATGGCGCTCGACGGCCTGGAAGACGCCTATGACGGCGTGGCCATGGGTGTCTTCGCGGACATGATCGCGACGGAATACCAGTTCACCCGCGAACAGCAGGACGCCTATGCGCTGGAAACCCTTTCACGCGCCCAGAAGGCCACCGAAGACGGCAAGTTCAAGCGCGAGATCACGCCGGTCACGGTGAAGTCCCGAAAGGGGGAGGTGGTCCACGACACCGACGAGCTTCCCCGCACGGCGCGTCCCGACAAGATCCCCGAGCTCCGCCCCGCCTTCAACAAGGACGGCACGGTCACCGCAGCCAATGCCTCGGCCATTTCCGATGGCGCCGCCGCGCTGGTGCTCATGAAGCGGTCGGAAGCCGAGAAGCGCGGCCTGAAGCCGGTCGCGACAATCGTCTCCTCCGCCGCCCATGCGCATGAGCCGAAATACTTCACCACAGCCCCCGTCCCGGCGATGAAGAAGGCGCTGGAAAAGGCCGGCTGGGAAGCGGGCCAGGTCGACCTCTACGAGATCAACGAAGCCTTCGCCGTCGTGCCCATGATCGCCATGAAGGAACTGGGCCTCGACCATGACCGCGTGAACGTGAATGGCGGCGCCTGCGCCATGGGACACCCCATCGGTGCCTCGGGCGCGCGCGTGCTGGTGACGCTGCTGGCGGCCATGGAGGACCGCGACGTGAAGAAGGGCGTCGCCTCGCTCTGCATCGGCGGCGGCGAAGGCATCGCCATGTGCGTGGAACGCGGCTGAGAGACCGGCGAGACTTCAAGCGGATCCAGAATGGCCGATCCTGACCGGGATCGGCCCTCTTATTTCCTCAATCCACCAGGGTCGCGCGGGCGGCAGCGAGGCCCCGGCGGGTCAGGGATATTGTCGCTTCGCGCCCGGCATCGCCGCCATGATTGGTGACCACCAGGACCGCGATGCCCTCGGCAGGCAGGACCACGGCCTTGGCAAACCACATGGTGTTCGATCCGGCATGATGCAGCGTGACAGCCGGCGCTGTCCCCGAAACGCCCCAGCCCATGGCATAGCGATCCTCCCCGGTGGCGGGCCAGACAGCCGTCAGCTTTGTTATGCTCTCCCGCGACAGCAGGTCGCCACCATCGGTCAGGAAAAGCCGGATAAATCTCGACCAGCCCTCGAGGCTTACATGCATCGTCCCGGCGGGACCCAGTGCGCGGGGATTGTCGGCCAGTATACCCTGGCCGACGCTGCGAGGTGGGTCGCCGCGGTGGCCCTGTGGCGCATCGCCCTGCGGCGGACCGAAGCCGAAACTGCCCGGCTGAGCACCAAGGTCCTCCATGAATTCCGTCGCCAGCACTTCCCAATCCCGCCCGGTTACCTCCTCGAGGACCGCACCGGCGAGCATGTAGTTCATATTGGAGTAGGCGTAGCTCCTGTCGGCGTCCGGTGGATCGGCGAGACGATCGCGCAGGAGCTCAAGCCGCTGTTCAGCCGGGCTCAACGGGCTTGTGCGCGCCGTCAGCAGGAAGCTGCGTGCAATGTCGCCAAGGCCTGAGGTGTGGGCGAAGAAGTCTTCGATCACGACATGCCGCCAGTCCGGATGCATGCCGTCGGCCAGGCGAGGGGCAAGCTGATCGACGCTGGACCCCCAGCTCACCGTTCCACGCTCCACCTCACGCGCAAAGATCGCGGCGGTGATAGCCTTGGTGTCGGAACCGATATGCCAGGGATCGTCGATCGCAACGCTTGCGTTTGCGCCCGCCACACGGTCTCCGGCCACCGTTGCGGCGAGCAGGCCGTCACGACGCGT
This sequence comes from uncultured Hyphomonadaceae bacterium, assembly GCA_964644395.1. Lineage (GTDB taxonomy): Bacteria > Pseudomonadota > Alphaproteobacteria > Caulobacterales > Hyphomonadaceae > JBGSUF01. Next base: position 2,857 of record CAZXWB010000137.1, read on the forward strand.
CACTATGGCCAGCCCGACCGCCGGCACACCGGTTGCGCTGCGGACATCTGCGGCGATGTCGGCAAGGCTCTGGACAAGGACCGGATCGCCAGCGCGCGTCGCCGATGCGACATCGTCGGTGGGGACGGGTGGGCTCCTCTCTGCGCGGTCCCGACCAGCAGGATCACCGCAAGCGGCAAGCAGTCCGAACAATGACAGGATCGCAAATAGTCTGCGCATCGTCCTTACCCCGGCTGGACGTAATCGCTGACGAGGCCGAGCGGCAGGGCGGTGGTGCGCTTCGACACCTTGACGACGATGCGCGACTGGACATCGGACACCAGGCCCAGCGAGAGCAGCTTGTCGCGGAGGAAATCGTCATAGGCCTTCATGTCGGTGGTCACGACCCGGATCACGAAGTCCACCGCACCGGTCACCGTCATGCACTCCACAACTTCCGGCCAGCCATCAAGGGCCTTCTCGAAGGCTTCGAGATTGTCCCGCGAAGGCAGGCTGAGCTTCACCGAGGCGACAACCTCGAAGCCCAGGCCCAGCCTCTCACGGTCGAGCAGGGTCACACGCCGCGTGATCGCGCCCTGCTCCTCCAGACGCTTGATCCGCCGCCAGCAGGGCGAGGAGGACAGGCCGACCCGGTCAGCGACTTCGGCCACCGACAGGCCGGCATCGCGCTGGATGAGGTCGAGAATCTTGGCGTCGATGGCATCCAGTGTGACAGACAAAATGACCCCCAAATCGGACACTTTTTAGAATTTTCTTGCGCCAATTAAAGGTAATCACGCAAAGATGGCAAGCAAATCCGTCGAGAATATGGGATTTTTCAGGCTCACTGTTGCGATCCGGCGTCCACTTTGCCGGCCAAGCATGGAGCCATGCCGTGAAGCACCGCGAAATCACTCTGGACGACAAGTACGATCTTGAAAAGGGCCACGCCTACATGACGGGCATCCAGGCGCTTGTGCGCCTGCCGCTCGACCAGAAACGCCTCGACCTGGCGGCGGGCCTCTCCACGGCCGGTTTCATCTCGGGTTATCGCGGCTCCCCGCTCGGTGGCTATGACCAGCAATTGCGCCGGGCACAGAAACGTCTCGACGCCCATGAGGTGAAATTCTGGGAAGGCCTGAACGAAGACCTGGGTGCGACCTCCGTCTGGGGCTCGCAACAGCTCGGACTGTTCCCGGGCGCGAAGTATGACGGCGTCTTCGGCATCTGGTACGGCAAGGCGCCCGGCGTCGACAGGACCGGCGACGTCTTCAAGCATGCCAATGCCGCCGGCACCGCCCGCCATGGCGGCGTTCTGGCGATCTGCGGCGACGATCACAATTGCAAGTCCTCCACCCTGCCCTCGCAGTCGGAAGTGGCGATGATGGACGCCGAGATTCCGGTCCTGAATCCGGCCTCGATCCAGGACGTGCTCGATTATGGCCTCCATGGATGGGCGATGAGCCGGTTCTCGGGCTGCTGGACGGGCATGATCGCGCTCGCCGACACGATGGATTCCGGCGCGGTGGTGGATGTCACACTGGACCGGTTCTCTATCCGCATGCCCGACTTCGATTTCCCCGAAGACGGCGTCCACATGCGCCGGGGCGATGAGCCCATGGACAAGGAGTATCGCCTGCGCACCTTCAAGCTGCCGGCGGCCCAGGCCTATGTCCGCGCCAACCGGCTGGACCATGAACTGGTCAGCGCGAAGGCGCCGCGGCTCGGCATCATCGTGACCGGACAGGCCGCCCGCGACGTGTTCGAGGCACTGGCCGCCATCGGCGTGACGCCGGAACAGGCCGCAAGCCTCGGCGTGTCGATCTACAAGGTGGCCATGCCCTGGCCGCTGGAGCCGGAGGGCATCCGCGAATTCTGCGCCGGCAAGGAACAGGTCCTGGTGCTGGAACACAAGCGTCCCATCATCGAGGACCAGCTGCGCGCCATCCTCTATGACCTGCCCGAGGCGAGCCGACCGAGGATCGAGGGCAAGCGCGACCGGGACGGCAAGCCGCTCCTCGCCCAGACCGCCTCCATTCCGGTGCCCGACATCGCCGAGGCGCTGGCCGAACGCCTGCCCGGAGACTGGGACCGCAGCGCGGCGGAAGCCTATTTCAAGCGCATCGGTTCGGCGCGCCAGATCGCGCTTGGAAACACCGCACCGTCGATCCGCAAGCCGCACTATTGTTCAGGCTGCCCCCACAACACCTCCACCGTGGTGCCGGAGGGCTCGCGCGCCCTCGCCGGCATTGGCTGCCACTACATGGCGAACTTCATGGAGGACCGTAACACCGACATGACGAGCCAGATGGGCGGCGAAGGCGTCGCCTGGATCGGCCAAC
>CAZXWB010000138.1:0-5089 GCA_964644395.1 uncultured Hyphomonadaceae bacterium
ATGGCACGCCGCGCCGTTCGGTGGTGGGCTGGGATGGCGGGCGGCTCGCCATGCTGCTAGCGGTGTTCGAGGCGCGTTGCGGGGTGAGCTTTGCCGGCCGCGACGTCTATCTCAGCGTGGCGGGCGGCTATCGCATGAACGAACCCGCCGGAGACCTCGCCGCTGCCGCGGCCCTGGCATCTTCGCTGGCCGACAATCCGCCGCCGGCGAAATCCGTATGGTTCGGCGAGGTCGCCCTGTCGGGTGCCATCCGGCCCGTGGCGCGCATGGAACAGCGCCTGAAGGAGGCCGCGCGCCTCGGATTCGAGCGCGCTTTCGTCCCCGATGGCAGTTCGAGCCGCATTGACGGGTTGACCATCACGCCGATGCAGCGCCTTTTCGACCTGACTGAACTCTTTGCCCTGGACGCGAACTGATGCCCGAAACGATCATTGGTCCCCTCTCGGCCGCCAACACGCTCTCCGCGCCGCTCACCGCCTTCGATGCCGTCGCCATCACCGTGATCATCGTCTCCGGACTGATGGCCCTCGCCAGGGGCTTCATGCGCGAACTGGCCAGCCTTTTCGCCTTTGTCGCCGCGGTGGCCGCAGCCTTCCTGGCACGGGCCTATTTCCGCGAGCCCCTCGACAATGTCCTGCCCGAGACGCTGCCGGCCTGGACACCCGACGCCATTCTCGTGCTCGGCATCTTCATCATTGTCTATGTCGTGCTGGCCTGGATCGGCGGAAGGCTCTCGCGACACATTCAGGGTGCGGAGGGTGTTGGCGTGATCAACCGGCTGGCGGGCCTGCTGTTCGGGGCCGCGCGCGGGGTCGTGGCGGTGATCGCCTTTGTTCTTGTGGTGAATCTGGCACTTCCTGAGGAAAGGGTTCCGCCATGGATTGCAGAGGGGCGGCTTTACCCCTATTTCGCTGACTGGGCACAACAGGTCCGCGACTTCGCCCCGCGCCTGGCCGACCAGGCCGCCGATCTCGTCCCGGAAGGCGACACCGGCGGTGAGTAGGCAGGTCCCAGGCTGGCCGCCGGGCCGATCGGCAGGCGAGACCCGGGCGACATGACCAGGCGACAGGCACCCGACAAACCCCGCGAAGAGTGTGGCGTTTTCGGCATTTTCAACCATCCCGACGCCGCCGTCCTCACCACGCTCGGCCTCCACGCCCTGCAGCACAGGGGACAGGAAGCCTGCGGCATTGTCACCTTCGATGACGGGCACTTCTACGCCGAACGGCACCTGGGCCTTGTCGGCGACAGCTTCACCGGCGAGGACCTGCCGAGGCGCCTGCCGGGCCGCGTGGCCATCGGCCACAACCGCTACTCCACCCAGGGGGCCTCGGCGCTGCGCAACATCCAGCCCATCTTCGCCGACCTGGCCGATGGCGGGGTGGCGATTGCCCACAATGGCAACATCACCAATGCAAGGGCGCTGCGCCACGAACTCGTCTCCGGCGGCGCAATCTTCCAGTCCACCATGGACACCGAAGTCATTCTGCAATTGCTCGCCAAGAGCCCGCGCACCCGCTCCACCGACCGGCTGGCCGACGCCCTGATGCAGGTAGAAGGCGGCTATGCCGTGGTTGGCGTGACGCGCACCAAGCTGATCGGCGCGCGCGACCCGATCGGCCTCCGCCCGCTCATCCTCGGCAAGCTCGACGATGCCTGGGTGCTTGCCTCGGAAACCTGTGCCCTCGACATTATCGGTGCGGAGTTCCTGCGCGAGATCGAGAATGGCGAGGTCGTCGAGATCACCGCGGAGGGCATCAGGTCGATCAAGCCTTTCCCGGAGCGTGCCGCCGCGCCCTGCGTGTTCGAGTTCGTCTACTTCGCCCGGCCGGACTCGGTGGTCCACGGACAGTCGGTCTATGACGTACGCCGGCGCATGGGTGTGAGGCTCGCCAAGGAGCATCCCATCGACGCCGATGTGATCATCCCGGTGCCCGATTCCGGCGTACCCGCGGCGATCGGGTATTCCGAGGCCTCAGGCCTGCCCTTCCAGCTCGGCATCATCCGCAACCACTATGTCGGGCGCACCTTTATCGAGCCGACCCAGAAACTGCGCGTCTCCAAGATCGCCAAGAAGCATTCGCCCAATCGCGGGCAGCTCGCGGGCAAGCGGGTGGTGCTGATCGATGATTCGGTGGTGCGGGGGAACACCTCGCGCGAGATCGTGAAGATGGTGCGCGCTGCCGGCGCCCGGGAGGTGCACTTCCTGTCCGCGAGCCCGCCGATCACCCATCCCGATTTCTACGGCATCGACATGCCCTCGCGCGAGGAACTCATGGCCTTCCGACACGGCGTGAACGGGGCCGGCCCCGGCCCCCATGTCGAGGCGATGGCCCGGGAGTTGAAAGCCGACTCGCTGGGCTTCCTGTCGGTTGAGGGCCTTTACGACGCCATCGGTCTCGGCGCGCGCGATCCCGAGGCGCCGCAATTTGCCGACCATTGCTTCACCGGCAACTACCCGACCCGGCTGGTCGACAAGGACGAGGACCAGGCCGAGAAGGACCGCCAGCTGACCCTGATGCTCGAACGATGAGCGCCGAGCGCTACACACTGGTCACGGGAGCTTCCCAGGGCATCGGGCGCGCCGCCGCGACAACGCTCGGGGCACGGGGCCACCATGTCATCGCCTTGGCACGCTCCAAGGGCGCCCTCGAAACGCTCGATGACGAGATCCGTGCCGCTGGCGGCCAGGCCACCCTCGTCCCGCTGGACCTGAAGGATGGCAAGGCGGTCGACCAGCTCGGCGGCGCGCTGTTTGAACGGTTCGGACGGCTTGATGGCCTGGTCGGCAATGCCGGTGTGCTGGGCACGATCGGCACGCTGCACCAGGTCAGCCCGACGAGCTTCGAGAACACGCTTGCGGTCAATCTCACGGCCAACTGGCGCCTGATTCGCTCGATGCACCCCCTGCTGCGCCAATCTGCAGCGCCGCGGGCGGTTTTCGTGACCTCCGGCGTCGTGCCGCGGCCGCGAGCTTTCTGGGGCCCCTACCAGGCCTCCAAGGCCGGGCTGGAGGCGCTGGTCCATGCCTGGGCAGAGGAAAACGAGGCGGTGGGATTCAAGGTGAACCTGTTCGACCCCGGCCCCACGCGCACCGAGATGCGCACCAGGGCAATGCCCGGCGAGAATCCCGACACACTACCCTCTGCCGAAGCCGTGGGCGAGGTGCTGGCCGGACTGGTCGGGGAAGCTGAAACGCGCAACGGGGCACGCATCGCCTACCGGGATGTTGTGTCCTGATCGGTAGCGTCTTTGCCCGCTTCGGGCTCTGAGGGGTTTTCCAACGCCTCGATGGCGGCCTCGACCCGCGCTTCCTCCATCATGGCGCGCTTGGGTCGCCCGAAGACCAGCTTCATCAACCAGTTCGGCGCGAACCGCTCCACCTTGGGATAGCGCTGCATGATGCCCTCCATCCAGCGGCGCCCGAAATCCGAGTTCCGCCCGAGCAGGACCACACCGAGTATCACCACCGGCAGGCCGATCGGCACAAAGGGAAAGGGCGTGATGACGGCCAGCGGCACGCCCATGATGATGAAGAAGGCGCCGAGCACGGCGAGGACGCCGCGATAGACTGCGCGCACGGTGCCACCGACCATGCCACCGACAGCGCTCGGCAGGGGCGCCGCGGGCCGGGGCTTGTCCTCTTGCTCTGGTTCAGGTGGCGTTTGGGGATTGAGACCTTCAGGCATTTTGTCCATGTCTGATTTTCATCCCCCCTGCGCAAGTCCTAGCGCGTATGTTGTCCGTGGTGAAGGCGTCAAGATTTTGACCCACTTCAATCCGAGCATTGCAAAAGGTTGGCGCATGTCGCTGGGGCAAAGAGCAAGAACCGGACCAGGCCCTTGAAACTTTCCTCAATCCAGATGCTGCGCGGGATCGCCGCCCTCATGGTCGCGCTGTTCCATCTGCGCGGACTGGAAGCCGATGCCCATGCGAAAACTGGCGTGGCGGAGGCCCCGTTGATCCCGGTGTTCTGGGAGAACGGGCTGGTCGGCGTGGACCTGTTCTTCGTGATTTCGGGCTTCATCATGGTCTACGTCACCGGGGCGGCAAAACCCGGACCGGGCACGGCCGGCGCCTTTCTCTTCGCGCGCGCCGCACGGATCTATCCGCTCTGGTGGCTCTTTGCCGGGGCGATGGCGACGTATTACATTGTCAGCTATGGCGTTCCCTTCGATGCGGAACGCCCCGGCGGCGCGGGCGTCACGGGCACCGAGCATCTCTGGAAGTCCTTCCTGCTCATCCCCCAGCCGGGTTACCCCGTGCTGTCGCTTGGCTGGACGCTGATACACGAGATGTATTTCTATCTCGTCTTCGCGCTCACCCTGCTGATCGCGCGCAAGGCGCTGCCCCTGGTTCTGGCGGTCTGGAGCGCGCTGGTGCTCGGCTTCGCGCTGGCTGGTGTCAGCACCTCGCACCCGGCCACGCTGGCACAGCTTGCGATCTCGCCCATGACGCTGGAATTCATTGCAGGGGCCTTTGCGGGCCTCCTGTTCAATTCCGGACGTCGGTTTGCGCCGCTCACCGTCACCCTCACCGGCACCGGCGTCCTCATCGCCGCCATGGTGTTGGTCACCCCGCCACGCGTCGCCGCCGAACTGGGTGACGGGCCGTGGGCGCAATATTTCCTGGAGTGGGGGCGCGTGGTGTACTTCGGCCTGCCGGCCGTGCTCATTGTCTATGGCGTGGCGAGCCTTGAGGCCGCGGGACGGTTTCGCGAGTTCAGGCCGCTGACCTGGCTCGGCGACTGGTCCTATGCGCTGTATCTCAGCCACATTCTGGTGTTTGCAGCGGTCCGGCGCGTCCTGCCCGTGGGAGAGCCCGGCATGGGGGACAACATCCTCTACATCGCGCTCGCCCTGCCCGCCGCTCTCATTACCGCGGCGCTTACCTACCAGTTCTTCGAACGCCCCCTGATGCGCCTGTTCGGCCGGGCGCGCGCGGGCTTGTTCGGCAGGTCGAATGACGGGCTGAAGCCCCAGCCCGTCCGCACATCGGTCTGGTAAAAGACAGCGAAGCCGCTACTCGGCAGCCACGTCATAGGCCTCAGGCGCGGTCCATTTCAGCACCGGCTTGCGCGCCGCACGTG
>CAZXWB010000139.1:0-2287 GCA_964644395.1 uncultured Hyphomonadaceae bacterium
CATGGAGCCAGCGCGGCGGTCTTACCGTCCGGCTGTCTCGACATAGCCGGCGCAGGTGCGCGGGGAGGTTTCCAGCGTCACCGCGGTCTTGCCCGTCTGGTCCTTCATGATGGTGACCAGCCGGATGCGATGGGTCAGGAGTGGCCCCTCCACGAAATCGGGACATGCTTCGCGATTGAGCGCGGCCTGGGCCGCCGATTGCGACATGGTGGCCGCCGATGGTCCGTGGATCTGGATCACGGTCGTGATCGTGCGCGCATCAAGGTCGACTTCCGAGGAAGCCACCGTCATCTGTGGCGCGCCGCCGCGCCCGTCGGGCAGGGTCTTGCGCGCGCCGTCCACCACGCCGCGATTGACCTCCTCCATCCAGGCGGTGCGCTCGGCGCGGGTCGCAGCCTCGAAGTCGAAATCGGCGCTCGGGCCGGATGTTGCCTGAGTCCCGGCAATGGCGCCGATGACGAACAGGACGAAGAAGGTGGCAATGCCCCAGAATTTCACGACACTCTCCCGCGAAGCCTTGGCGGGAGACTAGCGCCTTTGGGTGAATTCGGCGCTAGGCGGCGCGGCGAATCTTCCACCCCCGCGTTAACCACGCCTCAGGGTGCGCTCGCTTCAGCCGCCGGTGCCTTCTGCTCGGCGACCCAGGCGCGCATGCGCCGCTCGAGCAGGGACAGGGGCATGGACCCCTCGCTCAGCACCTCGTCATGGAAGGCCCTGATATCGAAGGCCGGGCCGAGTTCGGCCTCGGCTTCGGTGCGCAGGTCGGAAATCGTGATCTCACCGATCTTGTAGGCCGTCGCCTGCCCCGGCCAGCCGATATAGCGGGTGACCTCTGTGCGCACATTGAGCGGGGCGAGCGCGGTATTGTCGAGGAAACAGGCCTCGGCTTCCTGCCGGCTCCAGCCATAGAGGTGGATGCCGGTGTCGGCGACCAGGCGGCAGGCGCGCCACATCTGGTAGGAAAGCGCCCCGAATTCCTCATAGGGCGTGCGGTAGATGCCTGCCTCGCCGGCGAGTTTCTCGGCATAAAGCGCCCAGCCCTCGCCGAAGGCAGTGGCATAATAGTTCCGCCGGAAGGCCGGCACGCCGGTCATTTCCTGGGCCAGCGTGATCTGCAGATGGTGGCCCGGCACAGCCTCGTGCGCGGACAGGGCGGGCAGCTCGTAGAGCGGGCGCTGGTCGAGGCGATAGGTGTTGACGAGATAGGTGCCCGCCTCGCCGGTTTCTGGGTCGCCCTGGAGATAGCGTGCCGTGGTGAAGCCCGGCGCAATGCTTGGCGGGACGGGTCGCACGCCGAAGCGCGTGCGCGGCAGGGCGTTGAAATAGTCCGGCAGCATGGCTTCCAGCCGGGCGGAAATCTCCCGCGCCGCTTCCAGCAGCTCCTGCGGCGTGTCGGCATAGAACTGCCGGTCGGTGCGCAGGTAATCGAGGAATTCGGCGAAATCGCCCTCGAAGCCGATCTCCTCCAGTACCGTTTCCATCTCGGCCCGGATGGCGGCGACCTGTTCCTGGCCGATGCGGTGGACGTCTTCCGGTGTCAGGCCGGGGCGGGTCGTGTAAACCGCAATCAGGTCACGATAGGCTGCTGGCCCGCCGGGCAGGCTGTTCAGCCCGGTGTCCTGGCGGGCCGCGGCGGCATATTCATATTCGAGGAAATCGAGCAATTCGCCATAGGCCGCGATGGCTGTGGCGGTGGCGGCGAGGCCCTCCTCGCGCAGGCGCTGGCGCTCGGCGGAGGGCAGGGAGTCCGGCAGCGACAGGAAGGGCGCAAAGAGCGGGCTTTCCACGGGCCGGATGATGGCCTGCTCGGCGATCTGGTCGATCATGTTGGCCAGCGGGTCGGGATGGGCGGTGAAGCCCGTGGCCACGCCCCGGCGCATATTGGTGATCTGGTCGCCGAAATAGCGCGGCACGTCGCGCAGCCGGGCGATCCAGGCCTCGCCGTCGGCGACGGTTGTGATCCGGGTGCGCGGGGCGGTGAAGATGGGGCGCATGTGGAAGCCCCAGTCCCCGGTGAAGGGGATGCGGGCGAGGTCGTGGCGCGCATCCGCAAGGTCGTCCCGGAGAAGGGCGATGAGGATGTCCCGGTTCAGTGCCGCCTCCGGCCCGACGCTTTCGAGCGCCAGGAGCCTCTGAACCAGCGCCTCGCGTGCGGCGGCGTCGCGCAGCACCCAGTCCCGCGACACCTCGCCCCAGCCCGTGGCCGGCTCGCCCTCCTGGCGTGCGCGATAATCCGGCTCCGCGGCCCGCTGCAGTGCATCATAATCGGTGATGATGTCGGCGAGCG
>CAZXWB010000139.1:2387-5061 GCA_964644395.1 uncultured Hyphomonadaceae bacterium
CGCGTCGCATTGACAGGCCTTATCCGAGGTCTAGAACGATCACCAAAGCGTGGCAATTCGAAGGCTTGCGCGCTGCAACACGCTGACCACCGAGCGAGCCGCTACAGGTAAGGATTCAGACACCCATGGCAAGCAGCAACACCGGCGACTCGCGGCCGCTTTCGCCCCACCTCCAGGTCTGGAAATTCCATGCGACCATGGCGGCGTCGATCATGCACCGCATGACGGGTGTCGGGCTCTATGTCGGCTCGGTCCTGCTTGCCGCCTGGATCGTGGCCGCCGCGACGGGGCCACAGGCTTATGACGCAGTGCTCGCGGTGCTCCTGCACCCGGTGGGCCAGGTCTTCCTCGTGCTTTGGACGCTGGCGGTGACCTATCATTTCGCCAATGGCATCCGGCACCTGCTCTGGGACGGCCCGAAGGTCGGCTTCAGCCCGAAGGTGGCGAGCGCCTGGAGCGTGTTCAACTTCCTGTTTTCCGCCGCCGCCACCGCCGGCATCTGGGCACTGGCCTACCTGGCCTGAGGAGCGATAACGATGAGTGACACCTACCGCACACCCCTTGCGAGGGCCCGCGGCCTCGGCTCCGCGAAGGAAGGCGTCGGCCATTTCATAAAGCAGCGAGTCTCTGCGCTGGCGCTGATCGTGCTTGTGCCCTGGTTCGTGATTTCCGCCGTGCTCGCCGTGCCCGCAGGTTATGAGGGTGCAACCGCCTGGATGGCGCAACCGTGGAATGCAATCGCGCTCATCCTGCTGTCCGGTGCGGCATTCTTTCACATGAAATTGGGCATGCAGGTGGTGATTGAGGACTACATACATGCCCATGGAATGAAGCATGCTCTGCTGATCCTGAACACCTTCCTTGCCATCGCGCTGTTCGCAGCGACGGCCATGTCGGTGCTCAAGGTCTGGATTGGCAGCTAGGCCCTGAAAGGCCTGTTGTAGGAAGGCGAAACGCATGAGCGACTACAAGTGGATCGATCACACCTATGATGTCGTGGTTGTCGGGGCTGGCGGTTCGGGCCTGCGGGCAGCCCTCGGTGCGGCCCAGTCTGGCCTGAAGACGGCTTGCATCTCGAAGGTCTTCCCGACACGCTCCCACACCGTGGCGGCCCAGGGTGGCATCGCGGCGTCGCTCGGCAACATGTCCGATGATGACTGGCGCTGGCACATGTATGACACGGTGAAGGGCTCCGACTGGCTGGGCGACCAGGACGCGATCGAGTATCTCACGAAGAACGCCCCGGCAGCGGTCTATGAGCTCGAGCATTGGGGCATGCCCTTCTCGCGCACCGAGGAAGGTAAGATCTACCAGCGCGCCTTTGGTGGCATGACGAAGAATTACGGCGAAGGCTCGGTCCAGCGCACTTGCGCGGCGGCCGACCGGACCGGGCATGCCATGCTGCACACGCTCTACGGCCAGGCGCTGAAGAACGAGACCGAATTCTTCATCGAGTATTTCGCCCTCGACCTGATCATGGACGAGGAGGGCGCCTGCCGCGGCGTGACCGCCTGGAAGCTGGACGATGGCACCTTGCACCGCTTCCGCGCCCAGAAGGTGATCCTCGCCACGGGCGGTTATGGACGGGCCTATTTCTCCTGCACCTCGGCCCACACCTGCACAGGCGACGGCAATGCCATGGTGCTGCGCGCGGGCCTGCCGCTGCAGGACATGGAATTCGTGCAGTTTCACCCCACCGGGATCTATGGTGCCGGCTGCCTGATCACCGAGGGTGCGCGCGGTGAGGGCGGCTACCTCACAAATGCCGAGGGCGAGCGCTTCATGGAACGCTACGCGCCGAGCGCAAAGGATCTGGCCTCACGTGACGTGGTCTCGCGCGCGATGACCATGGAAATCCGCGAAGGCCGCGGTGTGGGCGATGGCGGTGACCATATCCACCTTAACCTGTCGCACCTGCCGCCGGAGACGCTGGCGGAGCGCCTGCCCGGAATTTCCGAAAGCGCGCGTGTCTTCTCCGGCGTCGATGTGAACAAGGAGCCTATCCCCGTCATCCCGACCGTGCACTACAATATGGGCGGCATCCCGACGAATTATCACGGCGAGGTGCTGACCAAGAAGGGCGGCGACGCCGACAGCATCGTGCCCGGCCTGATGGCGGTTGGCGAGGCGGCCTGTGTGTCGGTTCACGGCGCCAATCGTCTCGGATCGAACTCGCTCATCGACCTCGTCGTCTTTGGCCGCGCCGCGGGCCTGCGCTGCGGCGAGGTGGTCGAGGCCGGTGCCTCCCAGCCAGAGCTCAACACGGGCTGGACCGACAGCCATCTGAGCCGTCTCGACCGGATGCGCCATGCCAGTGGCGACCAGCCGGTCGCGAGCCTCCGCCTCGACATGCAGAAAGCCATGCAGAACAATTGCGCGGTCTTCCGCACCGGAGAGATCCTGAATGAGGGTGTCGAGAAGATCGCCGGCATCACCGAGCGCTCCCAAGGCATCGACGTGAAGGATCGCACCATGATCTGGAACACCGATCTTGTGGAGGCGTTGGAGTATGACAATCTTATTGCCCAAGCGGCGGTGACAGTGAACTCCGCCGCCAATCGCCAGGAAAGCCGTGGCGCCCATGCGCGCGAAGATTTCTCCGAGCGCGACGATGCCAACTGGATGAAACACACCCTCGCCTGGGCGGATGAAGGCGGCAAGGTGACGATCGACT
>CAZXWB010000140.1:0-4998 GCA_964644395.1 uncultured Hyphomonadaceae bacterium
ACGGTGAGGTGGCCGAGTGGTCGAAGGCGCACGCCTGGAACGCGTGTAGGCGGGCAACCGTCTCCAGGGTTCGAATCCCTGTCTCACCGCCATGTTCCGCGTCGCGCAGTTGCATTTATGCTATTTGGCCCGCGTCAAGTACAGTGGCGTTAAAGCCCTATTTACCGAAGTGAACGAATCTCCCCGGCGAGTGGAACCACTCGTGCCATTTTAGGGGAAATCCAATGAAGAAACTGTCCTTTGTTGCCCTGACCGTGATGATGTCGGCTTTCATGGGCGCTGCAGCCCACGCCGAGACCGTGACGGCAGAGCAGAAGATTGAGGTCGTGAAGACCGAAGCCCAGGCGGATGGGTCCGTCATCGTGTCCTACGAGCCCGCGACCCGCGTGGTGCCCGGCGAGCAGCTGCGCTACACGATCAGCTATTCCAACGGCACCGACGCGCCAGCCGAGGACATTGTCCTGACCATGCCGATCGAAGACCAGCTCACCTATGTGGAAGGGTCGGCTGCAACGCCTGACGCCACGGTGCTGTTTTCCGCCGACGAGGGCGTGTCCTTCCGTCCGCGCGGCGAGGTTGCCGTGACCGTAGACGGCGAAACCCGCCCCGCCACCGCCGACGAGATCACCCATGTCAGCTGGCGCTTCGATGCCCCTCTTGCACCGGGTGCCGACGGCAAGGTCTCGCTGCTCGCCGTTCTGAAATAGCGGCAATTTTTATGCAGCGTTTTCGGATTCGTTAGCGGTTTCGCCCGCAAGGGTCCGGCCACGTTCTGCAAAGAAGGCAAGCAAAACGCCCCAGGGCGACAATGATGGAGAGTAAGATGATCAACAAGATATGGCGGACAGGGGCACACTGTGTCGCCGCCGTCGCCGGCGTGGCGCTGTTTGCGTCCGCCGCACAGGCCCAGAACGATTTCACCGAAGCCGGTGAAACCGTGTCCAACACCTTCACCCTCGACTATGAGGTGAGCGGCACGGCGCAGCCCACCGTCGACAATACCGGCGATCCCACGGACTTCACCGTTGACCGCCTGATCGACGTGAACGTGGCCTACACCTCGCAGCCCGACGATTCCACGGTGGCGCCGGGTGAGACCCCGACCGAGATCGTCTTCGGCGTGCGCAACGACTCCAACGATAACATGGCCTACGACCTGACGGCCATCAATGAGAGCGAGACCGACGGCAATGGTGCCGGCACCGCTCCGGACCCCTTCGACACGACCGGTGGCCTGGACTTCTGGTACTATGTCGATGATGGCGACGGCGTGTTCGAGCCGGGCGGCGATGACGGTGCCCCGGTCGACCTGACCGGCAGCCTGACGGATGACGTGGCGCCGGACGAGACCCTCTGGGTGGAAATCCGCTCCGATGTCCCGGGAACGGTGAATGACAGCGATTTCGCCGACATCACGCTCGTGGCCGATTCCTACTATCCGACCGCCTGGCTGAACGAAGCGGCTCCAAGCGCTCCGGGCACCGAGGTGATCGACGACGACGCCCTGGACGGCACGCGTTCCGATGAGGGCGCGGCGGAGAACTACTTCGCCGACGGCACGGGCACGGCCACGACCGACTCCAACAATGAAGGTGACCATTCCGACACCGGCACGCTGACCGTGTCCTCGCCGGACCTGGAAGCCGAGAAGACCGTCGCCATGATCGCCAATGATGCCTCGACCATCGACTGCTCGGACTTCAGCGTCGCCGTTGACACCGACGCCTTCTTCAATCCGGGCGGCTGCGGCGAGTATATCATCACCGTCACCAACAGCGGTTCGGCGGCGGCGGATATCACGACGCTGACCGATACGCTGCCGGACGAGGTGAACTTCATCGACGCCGAGTTCACGAACTTCACTGGCGGTACGGCGGCCGAGCCGACCGGCGCTGCACCGGTGGACTGCACCGCGGGCGCCTGTGTCGTGTCCCAGACCGGTGGTAGCGTTGCTGCGGGCGTGACCGCCACGATCCGGGTCCGCTTCACCATCAAGTAAGCGCGATCCGCATACCTTCATCGAGCTCGGCCGCCGGTAAACCCGGCGGCCGTTTTCGTTAGGGCCTGACTGCAATTAACCTTGTGAGTCCACGGAATTCGCAGCCGTAGCGGCGAATTCAAATGCAGTCCGCAACCGGCCCTTAACCACAAGCTGCGAATGTAGGCTCACGACGAAACAGGTGACGACCGCCCGGAAAGAGGTGGCCGCACCAGGGCCAGGAACGGCGCAAAGACCGTCCGGCCAGTGATGATGGTGGTTGAGATGAAGACTCTGGCGCGCTTCGCCCAGTTCGTGATTGGTGTTTGCCTGGCAGGCGTTGTCCTGCTGAGCCTGCCGGCGAACGCCCAACTCGGGCAGACGGTCACAAACATAGCCGAACTCAGCTATGACAATGGCGGCGACCCCGTCACGGTCCGCACCCTGCCGGCCGAATTCATGATCGAGGCGCGGCGCACACCGTCCACCATCGAATTCTTCCGCTACGCACCGACCGCGCCGGACAGCTTCATGGCGCGCGTGCACGATTCCCATTACAGCCCGAGCGGCGAGATTGCCGGTCCGTTCACGCCGTTGGGCCCGCCGGTGACGGCTGGAGGCCAGACGCTGGATTTCTCCAGCGATGTGCCCCTCATCCCCGCGGAGCGCTACTATGCCGGCGAGCTCATGGTCGTGCGCGTCATTGACCGCGGACAGAACGGCGATCCGAACGCCATCGAGACCGTCATCATCACCATCACCGCATCGACGGGCGACGAGATCGTCCTCTGCCTGTTTGAAAGTGGGCCGGACACCGGCGAGTTCTATGCTTGGTTGCCGAGCACGCGTTCCCAGACGCCTGTCGATGATCCCGTGATCAGCGTGGCAAGGGAATCCGAGCTCACCGCGACCTATACCGACCCCTTCGATTCCAACGAAGTGTCGGTTGACACCGCGCTGGTGGATCCCTTCGGTCGCCTGTTCGACAGCCTGACCGGCGACCTCGTCGATGGCGCGACGGTGACGATTGTCGATGCCGCGACGGGCGAGCCCGCCGAGGTGTTCGGCGTGGATGGCTTCTCGCCCTATCCCTCCACCCTTGTCACCGGTGGCACCGTGACCGACGACAGCGGCCTCGTCTACGACCTCGAGCCGGGCCAGTTCCTGTTCCCGCTCATGGCGCCGGGCACCTACCGGCTGATCATCGAGCCGACTGCGCCTTACATCTTTCCGTCCATCGCGAGCGATTTCGGCGGCCTCGACAATGCGCCCTTCACCATCCAGGACGGCTCCTATGGCCTCGATTTCATTGTCGATGGCTCGGGCCCGGTGAGCTTCGACGTGCCGCTTGATTCCTCGGCAGAACTCCTGGTCCGCAAGAGCACCTCCGAGGGCTCTGCCGCCGTTGGCGACTTCGTGAGCTACAGCGTCTCGGTGGAAAACCGCGACACCACCACCGCGAGGGTCCGCCTGCAGGACGACCTGCCGCTGGGCTTTCGTTATGTCGAAGGCTCTGCGCGCCTGGGCAGCGTCGCCGTTGAGGCGCCCGAGATCGCCGGCAATGGCCGCCAGCTGCACTTTGACCTCGGCCTGTTGCCGCCCGGCCAGACCCTGCAGCTCAATTATGTGGCCACCGTCACCGCCGGTGCCCGCAATGGCGAGGCGATCAATTCCGCCCACGCCATCGATGGGCGGGGCAACATTGTTTCCAACACGGCTGAGGCGGCCATCTTCATCCGCGAGGACCTGCTGCGCTCGCGCCTGACCATTGCCGGGCGTGTGGCCGAGGCAGCCTGCGAGGCCGATGAGGACTGGGCGCGTGAACTCGAGGACGGCATCGGCGTGGCCGGCGTGCGCGTCTACATGGAAGACGGCACCTACACGCTGACCGACGAGAACGGGCTCTACCATTTCGAGGATGTCACCCCCGGCACCCATGTCGTCCAGGTCGACACCGAGACGCTTCCGGCCGGCTACGAGGCCATGGAGTGCGAGGAAAATACCCGCTATGCCGGCCGCGCGACGTCTAAATTTGTCGACAGCCCCGGCGGTGTGATCTGGCGCGCGAATTTCTATCTCGAGCGCACCGGCGAGGTCGAGGAGGTCGAAACCGTCCAGGTCACCGACGGTGCCAAGGAATACCTCGAATACGACCAGGCTTGGCTCGACACCCAGACCCCTGACGTCGCCTGGGCCTATCCCGCCACAGGCCAGTCGCCCGCCACGAAGGCGATGAATCTCGGTATCAAGCATGGCCCCGACCAGCGCGTGGAACTGATGCTGAACGGGCGCCCCGTTCCGGCCGGCAACGGACGCGGACGCGATTTCTCCACCGACCGCTCGGTGGCCATGACACGCTATCGCAGTGTGGACATCGAGGATGGTGAAAACCTTTTCGAGGCCCGCATCCTGAATGCCGACGGCCTGGTGGTCGAGACGATCACGCAGCCGGTCTGGTTCGTCGAGGACGTGCTGAATGTCACGCGCATCGCCGATTTGTCCAATCCCGTGGCCGACGGCCGCACCATCCCGACCATTGCGCTGCGGGTCGAGGACGAGGCCGGACGCGGCGTGCATCCCGGCCGCATCATCGATGTGGATGTCGAGGCGCCATACCGCCTCTACAGCGTCAAGCGCCTTGAAGGCGAGGCGGCGGTAACCCAGTCGATTGCCGGTGAGACATCCGTGACCGTGGGCAAGGACGGCATCGCCTATGTCCAGCTCGAACCCACCATCGACACCGGTCGCGTGAAGCTGAACGTGACCCTGGACGATGGCCGCGTCGAAGAGATCACCGCCTATCTGTCACCGGCCGAGCGCGACTGGATCGTGGTCGGCCTGGCGGAGGGCACCATCGGCCTGGAGGGCCTGTCTGGCTCCGGCGCGGGCGTGCGTTTCGGTGAGGATGGCGAGGACCTGTTCACCGACGGCCGCGTGGCTTTCTACGCCAAGGGCATGATCAAGGGCGAATGGCTGATGACGCTGGCCGTTGACAGCGACAAGGAAAAGACCGAGCGCGA
>CAZXWB010000141.1:0-4989 GCA_964644395.1 uncultured Hyphomonadaceae bacterium
CATGTGTTGCGTGAAGCGAGGGCGACGGTCTTGAGCGAGACAGACGACACCGCAGCTGACCTGCCGGCCGGCCCCCGGGGCGGACGGCGTTCGCTTCTGGGTTCGCCGATTGCACGGATCATCCTGGCGTCCAACCTGGCCGGCCTGATCATCCTCGTCATCGGCGCCTTCGTGCTCAACGAGATGCGCTCCACGCTGGTGCAGTCGCGCGCTGCCGACCTGCAGACCCAGGGCCAGGTGATCACCTCGCTGCTGGCCGACGGGGCGACCATCGGCGCGCCGGAGCCTGATCTCGATGTCGGCGCGGCGCGCAACCTTCTGCGTGCCCTCGACCTGCCCGACACGCTGCGCGCGCGGCTCTACACGCCCAATGGCGAACTCGTGGCCGACAGCTTCTTCCTGTCCGCCCAGATCGACGAGGCCAGCCTGCCGCCGCCGGGCCGGCCCGGAGCCTGGTCGCGTGCCATGGCGCAGCTGTCGGACGGCTTTGCCAGTTTCTCCGGCATGCTCAGCCCCTCGGGCGTGTCCGACGCGATCCGGTTCCAGACCTTCGAGAACGAGTTTTCCCGCGCCGCCCGGGGCGATGCCAATGTCGGGCAGCGCTTTGATGATTCCGGCGAGCGCATCGTCTCGTTTTCCACACCGGTGCAGCGTGTCTCGGCGATCGTTGGCGTGCTGACGCTGGAGGCCTCCGACGCCGCCGATGTCGTGCAGGCCGAACGCGCCGCGCTCCTGCCCTTCATCGGCGTGGCCATACTGGTGGCGCTGATCACCTCGACACTGCTGACACTGATGATCGCACGGCCCCTGCGGCGCCTGTCACTGGCGGCCGAGCGTGTGCGGGCGGGCGCAACCCGCCGTCTGGAGCTGCCGACACTGACCCGGCGCAAGGACGAGATCGGCGACCTGTCGAAATCCATGGTCGCCATGACCGCAGCGCTGCAGGAGCGCATCGAGGCCAATGAGAGTTTCGCCGCCGACGTGGCCCATGAGCTGAAGAATCCGCTGACCTCCATCCGCTCGGCCGTCGAGACCGCCGAGCGCGTGACCGACCCGGAACAGCGCGAGCGCCTGCGCCAGGTGATCAGCAATGACGTCAAGCGCCTGGACCGCCTGATCACCGATATCTCCAATGCCTCGCGCCTGGAGGCGGAGATCTCGCGAGAGGGCAATGCCCGCGTCGACCTGCACAGGCTGTTGTCGGATATCGCCGCCTCCTATGACCATGTGGGGGATGGCCCCGACTCGGCAGTCATCGTTGCCGCCGACCCGCTGGAGGGCAGCATCGTGCGCGGCCTGGGCGGCCCGCTCGGCCAGGTGTTTCGCAACCTGCTGGACAATGCCCGTTCCTTCTCGCCGCCCGGGGGAGAGGTGCGCGTCGGTCTGTCCCGCCACCATGGCGACGGCATCGACTGGGTCAGGGTCACGGTTGATGATGACGGGCCCGGCATTCCACCCGACAAGCTCGAAAAGGTCTTCGACCGGTTCTACACCGACCGGCCCGAGGGCGCCGCCTTCGGGTCCAATTCCGGCCTCGGCCTGTCCATTGTGAAACAGATCATCCACGCCCATCGCGGCCGCGTCCGGGCGGAAAACCGCGAAGACACTGACGGCAACGTGCTCGGTGCGCGTTTCACCGTGGACCTCCGGGCGGGCTGACACCTATTGCAGCGTGCAGCCAAAACCCTCGGTGTGGATTGCCGTGGCGCCGATCAGGCCCCAGAGCGCGGTGGCGTGGACCGTATCGCCCTCCTCGCGGAAGGTGATGGCGGAGACGTCCTCGGTGAAGTTGGCCCGGCAAAGGCTGGCCGGACGCTCACCGACGAACCGGCAGGAGCAGTACTGCTTGGCCGTGTAGGCCGCACCGATCTGGCCGCGGCGGACCTCGTCCTTCAGGAAGAACTGCCAGAACAGCCCGGCGATCACAGCCAGGGTGACAATCAGGACAAGAAAAACCTTTATCACGCGCATGGAACATCCCATTCTCCGCCGCGCGGAGATTACTGTACGATTTTGGAGTGGAAAGCCATGCTTGGCAGGCGGGCGGCCATTGGTATCCTTACACTGGCCAGCCTGCTGGTGGCCAACCCGGCGAAGCCCCAGGCGATTGTGCCCCTGCCGCCGCAGCCCGAGGGCGTGGCCTGGCCGACGGAGGCCTGGGAGGCGGGTGAGTTCGACGGGGATGTGGACGCCCTGGCGCTGCGCTCGCTGATCGAGAGCGCGTTCGCCGCCAGCAAGGACGAGCTCATGGGTGAGACCCGGGCGCTGGTGATCGTGCACCGCGGCAAGCTTGTCTTCGAACGCTACCGGGAGGGCTATGGGCCGAATTCCCGGCATGTCTCCTGGTCGGTGGCCAAGTCGATCACCCAGGCGCTGGTGGGACGCGCCATCGCCACGGGCCTCGCGATTGATCCCGACGCGCCGATGCCCGGCCCGTGGGGTGCGGGCGACCCGCGCGCCGATGTCACCTGGCGGCAATGGCTCACCATGACCGACGGGCTCGACTATGAGGAGATGGGCGCGTCCACGCCTTATGAAAGCGATGTCACCGAGATGATGTTCGGCGCGGGCCGGAACGATGTGGTCGCCTTCACCTCGGGCCTTGCGCCCACCAATGAACCGGGACGCCAGTTCAACTATTCCACCGCCGGCTATCACCTCATCGCCAATGCCCTGCAGACCATTATCGGCGCGGGTGACTGCACCCTGGCCGACAACCGCGCCAATGCCGAAGCCGCAAGACCCGCGACGCCCTGCGTCACGCGCGAGATGCGCTTTGCGGCCTGGGCCGACCAGGTGCTGTTCGACGTGATCGGCATGGACCCGGTGCTCGAATTCGACGCGGCGGGGACCTTCCTCGGCGGGTCGCTTGTCTGGGCAAGTGCGCGGGATTTTGCGCGTTTCGGCTATCTCTACCTGCGCGGCGGGGTCTGGCAGGGCGAACAGATACTGCCCGAGGGCTGGGTTGATTTTGCCCGCTCGCGCGGTCCCGACACCCGCATCAACACCTATGGGGCCGGTTTCTGGCTGACCCCGCCCGCCGGACAGCCCGCACGCCTGGAGGGTTACGGCGTGGAACTGCCGCCCCATGACGCCTTCTCCGCCCAGGGCCATGAGGGCCAGATCATCTGGATCGTACCGTCGAAGGACCTCGTCATCGTGCGCCTGGGTCTGATGCCGAACACGCGAGAGAACTGGCTCACCCTCATGGGCTGGTGCCAGTCCATCGCCATCGCCTTCCCCGACGCCCCGCGGCCTTGAAGCTGAGAGACTGACGCAGAATTCGACAAGGTCGAATTCTGGCGCGCCTGGCCGGCCCTCACCCCCTCCCGTCCACCAAATTCCGGGCACCCTATGGGCGGTCGGGAGGGGGTGAGGGCTGGGGTGGTGCTTCGAAAACGCCGCAAGGCGGAGTTTTCGTTCAGACCCCTAAGCTAATCTCTATCGATCCCCATCAAAAAATCGATTGGATCGATAGACCTCGCTGCGGCATCCTGTCTTCCAGTAGAGTTCGATCAAGAAACGCAACCGCAAGGAAGGGAGAAACGTCATGGACGGATCAAGCATGGGCGAGGGCCTGAAATGCCCAGTGATGCACGGCTCCATCACATCGCTGGAAACCTCGGTGATGTCATGGTGGCCGAAGACGCTGAACCTGGGCATCCTGCACCAGCACAATCCGCGCGCGAATCCGCTGCAGGGCTTCGATTACCGCGAGGCCGTGAAGTCGCTCGACTTTGACGGCGTCAAGGCCGACATCCGCGCGCTCCTGACCGAAAGCCAGGAATGGTGGCCGGCCGACTATGGCCATTATGGCGGCCTGATGATCCGCCTCGCCTGGCACGCCGCCGGCACCTACAGGCTGCAGGACGGTCGCGGCGGCGGCGGTTCGGGCAATATCCGTTTCGCGCCGCTGAATTCGTGGCCCGACAATGCCAGCCTCGACAAGGCCCGCCGCCTGCTCTGGCCGGTGAAGAAGAAGTACGGCAACAAGCTGTCCTGGGCCGACCTGATCCTCCTGTCGGGCAATGTCGCCTATGAATCCTTCGGCCTTGAGACCTTCGGCTTCTCCTTCGGTCGCGAAGACATCTGGCAGCCGGAGGAAGACGTTTACTGGGGTTCGGAGAAGGAATGGCTCGCCCCCGCCCAGGAGCGCTATGGCAGCATCGAGAAGCCCGACACCATGGCCGCGCCGCTGGCTGCCGTGCACATGGGCCTGATCTATGTGAACCCCGAAGGCGTCAACGGCCAGCCCGACCCGCGCCTGACCGCCGAGCATGTCCGCGTCACCTTTGCGCGCATGGCCATGAATGACGAGGAAACCGCCGCGCTGACCGCCGGCGGCCACACCGTCGGCAAGTGCCACGGCAATGGCGATGCCGGCTTCCTCGGCGGCGAGCCGGAAGCGGCCGAGATCGAGAACCAGGGCATGGGCTGGGTGAACCCGCACCAGGGCGGTGTCGCCAGCAAGGCCATCACCTCGGGCATCGAGGGCGCCTGGACCACCCATCCGACGAAATGGGATGGCGGCTACATGTACCTGCTCCTGAAATATGACTGGGAGCTTGTGAAATCCCCCGCCGGGGCCTGGCAATACCAGCCGGTCAACATCGAGGAGGCCGACATGCCCGTCGATGCCTCAGACCCGACGCGGCGCGCCATGCCGGTGATGACCGATGCCGACATCGGCATGAAGATGGACCCGGTCTATCGCCGCTATATGGAGAAATTCGCCGAGGACCAGCAGTATTTCTCCGAGACCTTTGCGCGGGCCTGGTTCAAGCTGACCCACCGCGATATGGGCCCGAAGGTCCGCTATATCGGCCCGGAAGCGCCGAAAGAGGATCTGATCTGGCAGGACCCGGTTCCGGCCGGCAATACCGGCTATGACGTGGCTGCGGTAAAGCAGAAGATCGCATCCTCGGGCCTGTCGCTGTCGGACATGGTCACCGTGGCCTGGGATTCGGCGCGCACCTTCCGGGGATCGGA
>CAZXWB010000142.1:0-4977 GCA_964644395.1 uncultured Hyphomonadaceae bacterium
AGATTGGCGTATTCCTCCGGATTGGCGGGCCCGTTCAGTACCACCGCCTGAAGCTCACCGGCCGTGGCGCGGTAGAGGCCGAGCCCCTCGCTCGGGATGCTGGTGCGGTAGACCCCGTTGGCGTCGCGCTGCCAGGCCGGCCTGCGGGTCTCGCCGGACGGGGTTTCCACGGTCACCGCTGCCGGGCTTTCATCGAGGATGTAAAGCGCCAGTTCGATCATCTCGCCATTCGCCACGATTTCCAGCTTGCGTTCCTCCAGTTCCGGCTCGCCCATGAGCCAGTGCACCGAGCGCCGGATGAGTTCGGCGAAGGGCCCGCCGCCCTCATGGTCTCGCGCCCAGAGCCAGACCTGGTCGGTCATTAATTGGCCCACGCGGCCCTCGCCGACCCGGTCGAGGGCGAGGATGGGGCTGCCATCCGGGGCTTGCATCAGCACGTCACCGGCCTCCGCCTCCCCCTCGACATAGCGGTACCAAGGGCCCCAGCTCCTGTCGGTCAGTGGCGCGGTGACGGTGTGGCGCCGACCGGTGTCGGTGAGTTCGGACTGTGTCCTCTCTTCGATCACCTCGCCGGTCGGGCGGATCGGCAGGACCGCGGCCAGCGCGGTGCGATAAAGGCTTGCCCCGGTGGCGAAGGGTTTGCCGGCGACCACGAAGAGCGCGCCGCCCTCATCGACATAGCGTGCCATGTTCGACAGGTAGCTGAACTGGATCACGCCCCGGCGCTCATACTGGTCGAAGATGATCAGGTCGAAATCGCCGAGCTTCTCCTCGAAGAGTTCCCGTGTCGGAAACCCGATCAGGGCCAGTTCGTCGAGGGGCGTGGCGTCGGTCTTGGTCGGCGGGCGCAGGATGACAAACTGGACGAGGTCCACCTGCGGATCGGATTTCAGGAGGTCGCGCCAGACCCGGGCACCGGCATGGGGCTGGCCGGTGATCAGGAGCACGCGCAGCCGGTCGCGCACGCCGGTCACCGTCGCGGCGGTGCGGTTGTTGGCGATTGTCAGCTCCTCGCTACCCTCGGGCGTTTCCACCACGAGTACATTCGGACCGCGCCGGTCGATCTCCACCGGCAGGGGCACGTCACGGCCCGTGGGAATGGTGGTGACGGTGACGACTTCGCCGTTCAGTGTAGCACGCACCGGCACCCGGTCGGCATTGGGATCATTGGCGCGGATCACGAATTCGGCTTCTTCGCCGACAATGTCGAAGCTCGGACCCGAAATGATCGAGATGCGCCGGTCGCCATCATCGCCGTCACCCACCACGACGCTGTGCACGGGGCCATATTCGGCGAGCCGGTCCATGTCCTCGACCTCCGGCAGGTCGTGGACCTGGCCGTCGGTCACCAGTATGGCGCCGGCAATACGGTCGCGGGGCACATCGGCCATCAGGGCCTCGAGGCTCGTGGCAAGCCGGGTGGAGTCGGCGCGCGGGTCGCTCTCAAGCACGCGCAGCTCCAGGCCTTCCTCGGCTTCCATGTCGGCGCGCAGGGAATTGAAGACGGCCTCCGACACCTCCTGCCGGTTGGAAAAGGTCATGCTCTCGGACCGGTCGAGGATCAGCGCCGCCACCGAGGGCAGGGGATCGCGCTCCTCCTCGATGATGGAGGGATTGGCCAGCGCAAGCGCAAGCACCGACAGTGCGAGCCCGCGGGTCAGCCATGCCCGGCCTCGCCAGGCCAGGTAGCCGAGCCAGGCCGCGACGGCGACGGCCACCGCGATCCAGAGAACGGGCCAGCCGAACCAGGGATCGAAACCGATGCGTGTGGCTTCGATCATTCCGATCCGTCCCCCTCGTCATCATTGCCGATGGAGGTGGGCAGGACATCCTGGTCCTGGCCGAGCCGTTTCAGCAGTTCCGGCATGTGCACGCCATCATCCTTGTAGGTCCCGGTGAGGGCATACATGGCGAAATTCACGCCCGCCCGCCGGGCCATTTCGCGTTGTCCCTCGCCGCCATCGACGGTCTTCAGCGGCCGGCCACGCTCATCCACCGCCCAGGCCGAGGCCCAGTCACCCGCGCCGAGCAGCACGCGGCTGACATTGGACGTGCCCATTTCGGCAGCCGTCTCGGCGGCCGAGGTCTCGATCCACACCCGGGGGCTGGCATAACGGCCGGGAAATTCCTCCAGCAGGTAGTAGCTGCGCCGCAGGACATGGTCGCTCGGCACGGGCACGAGGGCCTCGATATTGATGCCGTTCATGAAGCCTTCGAGCGGTCGCGCGCTATCGGTGTTCGGCGACCCGCCGCGTCGCGTGTCGATGATCAGGAGCCCGCCCGAGGCCATATATCGGTTCAGATTGGCCACCGCCTCGGCGCTCAGCGGCGTGGGCGCATCCGGCAGGGCGAGGAAGATCAGCGGGTAGACCTCCAGCGCGTCGTCTTCAAGGTCGACGCCATGGGGCATGCCGGGCTCCACGGAGGTGCGACGGTAGAGCGTCAGCGACAGGCCAAAGAGACCGGCGGCAGACAACTCGTCGAGGTCCCGGTCGCCCGTCAGCACGTAGGCGAAGCGCAATTGTTCGGTGGCCTCCTCGAGTTTGGAAAGGGGTTCTTCGCTCGGGTTCTGGTTGAGCGGCTGGCGGAACTGGGCGGCGGCCGGCGGCGGGGCCAGGAGCAGCCCGGAGACGATCAGGCCCGCCGCCAGCCCGGCGACGGCCCTTGCCGATTTGCGGAAACGGCCAGCGACATAGAGTGCGATGAAAAGGTCCAGGGCCACCAGCGCCAGGGCGGCAGCGAGCAGCGGACCGGCCAGCGGTCGGTTCACCGGGGCGGTATCGCCCAGAAGCACCGCCGAGGCTGGCCAGTCGGTGAATCTGGCCGGTTCCTCACCGGCGGCGGCGTTGCGCGCGCGCAGCCCCGCGGGGCCCTCATAGAAACCCGGCGGGTTCTGCTGCGAGATCGGGGCGGCAAAGAAATTCTCGCCGGCAATGGGCGTGGCTTCGGCCTCCGGCTGGACCAGGCGCCCGGCGCCGTTCAGCACAAGGCGTGGCACATAGTTGCCTTCGCTGGCATCCTCGGTGGACTGGCCGCGCCCGGCGGCAATGGAGCGCCGCAGGAGTTCCACGAAGGTGCCGGTATAGGGCAGGTCGGACCATTCCGGGCTGGCGGTGACGTGGAACAGGATCAGCGTGCCCGTGCCCACGCCGGTGGCGGTGATGATGGGCGAGCCATCCTCCAGCCGGGCCCAGGTCTTGGAGGCGAGGTCCGGTGTCGGCTGGGCGAGCACCTGCTGGCGCACCTTGGCCTCGGCCGGCACCGGCAGCCCGGCGAATGGACTGTCGGCGGTGAAGGCCTCGAAACCCTGGGGCGTGTCCCAGTTCAGCGCCCCGCCGAGTGCGCGCGCGGTCCGCCGGATCGGAACCGGCACGAAGGCCGGCGTGTCCATGCCGGCAAGCCGCGGGCCGGCAAAGCGGATCAGGGCGCCGCCGTCGCGCACCCATTCCTCCACCGCATCCTTCATATCCGGGGCCAGCGCGCCGGTGTCGGTGAGCACGATGGCATCCGGGTCCATGCTGATCAGGGTCGGCAAATCGTCTTCGGTGACCTCGGCGAAGGGTTCGAGCGCCTTGCGCACATAGTAGACATCCTCCAGCAGGGGTTGGGCGAGGCTGCCGGGCGAGACGAGCCCCACACGCTGGCGCTTGGCCGAGGAGTCCCAGAGCCAGACCGATGCCGACCCTTGCGTATTGGGCAGGGTGAACAGGTTGATGCGGTTCAGCGCCGCGGTCGGCAGTTCGAATTCCGCCTCGGTGACACTGTCTCCGGGCGCAAACGCCGCCACTGCCGAGGCGATGGGCGTGGCGTCGAGGGCGCGGGCCGAGACCGGTACCTCGGCGGCCTCGTCGCTGGCCAGGCGGCGGACTTCCACCCGCGCGCCGCCGGCCTCGGCGCTGAGGCCTGTGAAGGCGAAGGCGGTTCGTGGCTGGAACACCCGGACCTCCAGATTGGCCATGTCGGCCAGGGCCCGGGCCAGTTCGCGTGTGCCACCGGTCTCGATCCCCGACGAAATCCAGACCGTGCGCGCCGGTTCGATGTCGGCGGCCTCGAAGCGGGCGAGCGCCTCAGAGGGCTCAGATGGCCAGGATGCCGGCTCAAGGGATTTCAGGCGCGCCTCGGCCTCCTGTCGGGAGAAGCGTTCGGCCGGGTCGATGGCGCGCTCCTGCGGGGCAAGTGTGAGGATGTGGACGCCGGTGTCGCGGGGCGCATCGCGCAGGATCGCCTCGGTGGCATCGATTCGTTCGCTCCAGCGCGGGGCGGCCTGCCAGCCATCGTCCAGCACGATGAGCAGGGGGTCGGTGGCACCGTCCATGGCCGTGCGCGCATCGGGGTCATAGGTCGGCAGGGCGAGCCCGAGGATCGCCAGCGCCGCCGCCGCCATGCGGATCAGGAGCACCCACAAGGGCGTCCGCGAGGGCGTGGTGTCATCCTCCTCCACACCATCCAGCAGGCGCAGCGAGGGCAGGGCCTCGACCTGCGGGCGCGGCGGGGAGGCGCGCAGGAGCCACCAGATCACCGGCAGCGCGATGAGGCCAGCGAGCGCCAGCGGGGCGGCGAAACTGAAGGGTCCGAGGGTGAGGTTCGACAGCATTACAGGCGACGCTCCTGGCCCATGGCCTCCATGGCCGCAAGCAGTTCGGAGGCGGGTTTCAATGGCGACTGTGTGGTCTCGTGCCAGATCACCTGCCAGCCGAGCTTCTGTCCGAGTTCGGTCAGCTCACGGCGGTGTGTTTCATAGCGCGCAGCATAGTCCCCGCGCAGGTTCTCGGCCCGTTCAAGCAGGCGCTTGCGCTCGCTGCCCGGTCGGTGCAGTTCCACGCGGCCGCGATAGGGAAAGGCAATCTCGCGCGGGTCCGCCACGGCCAGCAGTAGCCCATGGGCACAGCGGCTCGCCAGAGGTTTCAGCCGGGCCTGCCATTCATCCTTGGGATCGTAGAAATCAGACGCAATCAGCGCGATGCCGGAGGATTTCGG
>CAZXWB010000143.1:0-4971 GCA_964644395.1 uncultured Hyphomonadaceae bacterium
TGATCCCCCGCGCCTTGGCGGCCTTTTTGAAGGCGGCGCGGAATGTGCGCACGTCCTTGTAGACGACGGGCTCCATGGCCCGCAGCAGCTCCAGGATCGCCGCCTGTTTGGCCTTACCCTCGGCGATGGCCTGTGCCCGCGCCTCGGGATCGCGCTTGCGGCTCTTGGCCAACTTCTGGAAGGCGCGCTCCTCTTTCAAACGCGGAATTCGCTCCTCGCAGGCGCAGAAGTTCATCCGCACTGGGCGTTCCACGCGGATCTTGCGGTAGCCGAAGTCCGTGGTTTTGAAAACGCGATAGGTGCAACGCACGTCCGTACCATCATCTTTCTGAAAGGTGACCTCGTGGACGCCAGACCCCTCTTCTTCATCAGCCGTGGTGACGTGCGTCGCACCTTGATAGATCTCGACGATCTGCGCCACGTGCGCCGGCGTGATCTCCCGCCGCTTGTCGCCCAGGCTCTTGCGCATGGGCGCCCAGAGCTCGCTGGCGTCGATGAGCAGCACCTTGCCCTCCCGCGTCTCCGGCTTGCGGTTGCTCAGAATCCAGACGTAGGTGGCGATGCCCGTGTTGTAGAAGAGCTGCTCCGGCAGCGCGACCAGGGCCTCCAGCCAGTCATGCTCCAGGATCCAACGGCGGATCTCGCTCTCGCCGCTGCCCGCGTCGCCCGTGAAGAGCGGCGAGCCGTTCATGACGATGGCGATGCGGCCTCCGCCCTCCTCGGGCCGGGAGCGGTGGCTGAGCATGTGCTGCAGGAAGAGCAGCTGTCCGTCGCTGACCCGCGGCGTCCCCGCGCCGAAACGCCCGGCGTGGCCCCGCTCCGCCTCGCGCTCCACGGCCTCGCGGTCCATCTTCCAGTCCTTGCCGTAGGGTGGATTCGCCAGCTGGTAGCCGAAGGCCTGACCCACGTGGTGATCCTCCGCCAGCGTGCTGCCCCGGGTAATGTGCTCGGCGTCGCGGCCCGTGGGATCTTTCATGTAGAGATCGGACTTGCAGACGGCGTAGGTCTCCGGGTTGACCTCCTGCCCGTAGAGGTAGACGTTGGCCTGTGGATTGAGCGCCTGGATGGTGTCCTTCGTCAAGGTCAACATGCCGCCCGTCCCACAACACGGATCGTAAACTTTCCGCACAATGTGGGGCTGGCGCAGCATCTCGCGGTCGGGCGTGATGAGCAGCCGCACCATCAGGTTGATGACGTCGCGCGGCGTGAAGTGTTCACCGGGGTTCTCGTTGAGCGCCTCGTTGAAGCGGCGGATCAGCTCCTCGAAGATGGTGCCCATCTCGTGATTGGGCACGGCATCGGGGTGCAGGTCGATCTGGTTGAAGCGCTCAATCACCATATAGAGCAGTCCGGCCTCGTCGAGCCGCTCGATGGTGCGGTGAAAGTCGAAGTTGTCGAGCACCTCGCGCATGTTGGGGCTGAAGCCCGCGATGTAGGCGCGTAGGTTGTCGGCCAGATTGTGGGGATCAGCCAGCAACCGCTCGAAGGTGTAGGGCGAGGTGTTGTAGAAGGCGTAGCCCGAAGCCTTGGTCAGCAGCGGCGTCAGATTATCGAGCCGGTCGCGGTAGGCGTGATACTTCTCCAACACCTCGTCCTTGGTCGGGGCCAGCACCGCGTCGATGCGGCGTAGTACCGTAAAAGGCAGGATGACCTCTTGATAGCGTCCGCGCTTGAAGGTGTCGCGGATCAGGTCCGCCACGGACCAGATAAAGTTGGCTTTTGCGGTGAAGTTGTTCTGCATAGGTTGGGTCGTTCTCCTCGTGATATGCCATGAATAATAACGCAAAGCGCCCGTCAGCGCTTGCACCGGCGGGCGTATGGTGTAAACTGGTGATCGCCTGGGTGGTGCAGACGCCTGGGCTTTTCCAAGCCCCAAGCGGTAGGACGCTGTGGGGCTTTTTTTCTATGTTGATTTCATCCCAAAGTTTAGCACTATTTTGATGAATGTACAACTGGCTTTTTATTTCTGCTGCTAGCATGTGGTTTGAGAGCGGTGATTTGCAGGAAGGTGGCTGAAGATGCGAAGTGTGCTGAACGTTTGTAATCCTCTGGGCTGGGTCCTACTGCTTATGATCATGACGAGTTGCCTGGCGTCTCCAACCGCGTCCCCGGGCTCCACCCAAACGCCTACCCGCATACAAAACGCTCCTGTCGTCACACCCTCACCCACACCGTCACCGTGGTTCACGGCTACGCTTACGCCCCCATCTCTGTCAACGCCGCAGACCGGATTTGCCCCAAACAAGCGCGGCATCCACCTCTTACTCGACGACGGGCGCAATGTCTGGCCCGTCGCACTCTGGCCTATCCACCTCGAGTACGCGAGCTGGGCCGTCGGCCCTTGGGGGTACGTCACCGAGTTGATTCGTGGGGACGATCTGGACGGGCAACGCTGGCAGAGATTTATGGATCTCTGTGCCAAGTACAAACTGATACCTGTGCTACGTCTGGCGACCACCTACGATCAAGACCTGAACTGGTGGCGGGCACCCGAGCCCGATGCTGACGGCAGCTATCGTTCCCTCGCGGCGCGTTACGCTGCTTTTGTGCGCGACCTTGACTGGCCGACTGACGCGCATTACGTTATTATTGGCAACGAGCCCAATCATGGGAACGAATGGGGTGGGCGGCCCGACCCGGCCGCCTATGCGCGCTTCTTTGTTGATGTCGCCACCGCTATTCACGCCGCCGACCCTGATGCACGCGTGCTCAACGCCGGTTTTGATCCCTACACCCCACATACGGGCAGTCAGCCCTTTATCGATGGACTCTATTACATGGACGAAGAAACTTTCCTGGATGAGATGTACGCCGCGGTCCCCGAAGTCTTTGAGCATCTAGACGTTTGGTGCAGCCATGCCTATCCGATGGGACCATTTACAGCGCCGCCCTGGCAGCAAGCGTATGGACGGGATCTGATCAATGATGCTGTCAATCCTCATCGTCAAGTGCCCCCTGCGAGAATCAACAACCGGGGGATCAACGGCTATGAGTGGGAACTCTTCAAACTCTCGACATACGGGCGCGAGCTCCCACCGGTTATGATCACCGAGACGGGGTGGCGGCATGCCGAGTCCACCGATCCACAAACCACCGACGGCGGTGTGGCGCTACCTGATGCAGCGACTGTGGCCCTATACTTCGACTTGGCCATGTATGGGAACGGGGGACGATATCCCAATCGGCCCTCCGAGGGGTGGACGCCCTGGCAGGAGGATGCGCGCATCATGGCGGTCACGCCCTTTGCTCTCAATGGGCAGCCGCAGGAGTGGGGCCACACTAACTGGCTGGCGCTGAACGCCGTTGGGGAGGTCCTTGATGTCTACGCGCCTTTCGAAGTTTGGGCTACGGGTAGTACGCCACCGTAAGGCCGATGACGTTCAGGGCTGGATCTCGCGACCCAACGTTCTCCGTCGAGAGATCTTCAATTCTCACCTCGGAAAGTACTCCTTGCCGGCACGTTTCAGGCAGCGATAAGGTCAGCATATCGATATGTCCCGTCAAATTGGGAAAATCGGCCAGGGCTCCCCGCCAGACCATCTTGGCTTCAGGCGCCGTAGTGACGACGTCCCCAATCGTATGCCACTCACGCAGATTGCGGCCCAACTCCAGGGTCGTCAACAGATGCTCGCTATCCTCGCACATCACGCGCACCTCACCTACCGACAGACGGTTGTACCGCGCAAAGGCGTTGCCGGCCGTGAGCAACAGGTAGATCCGTTGGGCCTGCGCTACCTGCAGATTTAGCGTGGCCTTGGTGGGATAGGCGTTGTTCGGTGCCGGTTCGGCCTGACTCTTGAAAATCTGTGAAGAGAGATTGAAGGGGATCTCGCCTAAGGTGACATCGCCCAGAGGCGGGCTCTGGAAATGGTCCCAGGACGTGTTCGCAACCGATTGGATAGCCAGGGCCTCGTACGTGAGCACCGGCCGAGGTGTTGAGGTGGGTGAGCGAGTGATGGTAGGCTTGGGGGATGGCGCCGGCTGCTGCTCCACCGTGCGGGTAGGCGCCACCGTTTCCGTCGCTATACTCTGTGAGGTAGTGCTCTCGGGTGTTGCAGTCGCAGTTGCTGAGGTGACGTAAGTAGCTTTTGGGCGGCCGCCGTCCTCAAGGCTTATCACCACCAGCGCCAACACACCGATCAGGGCTACGATGCCGACTCCCCAGCGCCAAAGGGCGGGACGTCGTTTTGGAGGTGCCAGTGCGGCTTCTGTCTCAGCGTCCAGCGCCTTCGCCATCTCCTCGGCTGTGGACCAGCGTGCCCCCTGCGGCAGAGCCATCGCCCGCTGAATGACTTGATCTATTTGGGCGCTGACCCGTTCATCCAACTCGCGAGGGGTCTTGAACCGTTCTGGAAACGCCATACGGTCGGTGACCGAAGGCGGTGCCTGTCCTGCGAGCGCATGGTAGAGCGTCGCGCCCAGGCTGTAGATATCGCTGCGCGGCTCGGTATGTCCAGTATGCGTGCTGTATTGTTCTGGTGGCGCATACTCCGGCGTCCCCGCGCCGCGAATCGCCGTCCGCGTGCGGGGATCGTTGGGGTCCCAGAGCTTCACCAGGCCAAAGTCCACCAGCACGGCTTCGCCGTCCGGCGTGATGATGACGTTCTGCGGCTTGATGTCGCGGTGCAGCACGCCCTGCTTGTGGCAGTAGGCCAGTGCCGCCAACAGCTGCCTGGCCCAGGTCAGCACCTGTGTCTCGTCGAGGGCACCGGGGCGCTTGATGCGCTCGGCCAAGCTCTCCCCCTCCACGTATTTCATGACGAGGTAGGACTTGCCCTCCTCCTCGAAGTAGTCGCTCACGTTCACAAGATGGGGATGGTCGAGGCGCGCCAGGGTCTGGGCTTCCTGGATGAATTGCTGTCGTAGCCGGTTCAGCATGGGTGCGGCGAGACCGGGTTGAGGGACCAGCTCTTTGACCGCGACAGGAATGTTGAGCCGCGTGTCCCAGGCGCGATAGACGGCGCCCATCCC
>CAZXWB010000144.1:0-4952 GCA_964644395.1 uncultured Hyphomonadaceae bacterium
GGCTCGCCCTGCCGCAGCAGGGCGATGGCGGGTGGCAGGATCAGTCGGCACCCAGGCCGGCGCGGGCAACAGCCTCATAGGCGCGCACCCGGTCACCTTCGGGACCTTCATGTTCACTCATGTCGAGCCTGGCCTTCACATGGTCGATGGCGTTGTGCAGGGCCACGAGGGATTCCTCGATGTCCTGTTTCTTGCGTTCAAGCTCGCCGACCTGACGCTGGAACTTCTTCAGCGATGCGCGCATCTGGGCGCGCTGGCCGTCACCGAGGTCGTAGAGGTCGAGCAGTTCGCGGATGTCATTCAGCGAAAGCCCGATCCGCTTGCCCTGCAGGATCAGTTTGACGCGTGCGCGATCACGTGAGGAATAGACCCGGTTCATGCCGTCGCGCGCTGGGTGGAGCAGGTCCTTGTCCTCGTAGAAGCGCAGGGCGCGCGGTGTGATATCGAACTCCCGCGAGAGCTGCGAGATGGTGTAGCTGCGTTCCCTCAGATGGTCCTTCGGCATGTTTTTTCCCTTCTGATTATATGGCGCTCTCTGCGCCGGTCCTGCCACTGCGTCACCTGTTTCGGTGACCGGCCAGGCCACGTTGACGTCCGGTTTCAAAGGTCGCACAGGTTTACGCTTACGTCAAGGGAATGCCGCTGGGTTCGGGCCCGGTTTCGAAAACGCAGGTGGGCGTTAACCGCTTAACCCTGCCTTTACCGACCATCGGCGAAACACTTTCCAAGAGTTTGATTAAATCGGGCGAATTTGCCCGGCGGCGTGAGGAGTGCGGTCAATGACGGACCAGCGTGGCCCCTGGAGCGTGAAGGGCATCGATGAGCGTGCACGCGAAGCTGCGCGCCTCGCCGCCCGGCAGCGCGGCATGACCCTCGGCGAATACCTCAATGACCTCCTCATCGACGATCCCGAAGAGGCTGCTGCCTTCCGGCGGGCCCGTCCGGTCGCCGAGGCGATGGCCGATGCCGGGGAGACGAGCCCGGCCCAGAGTGATTCCGCCGACGCCCTGGCCCGACTGACCCAGCGCATCGAAGCCGTCGAGGCCAAGTCGGCGCTCGCCATCACCGGCATCGATCAGTCGGTCATCGGCCTGGTCCGCCGCCTCGAGAATGCCGAGGCCGGCCAGACGGAGGTCTTCAGCCATGTCGACAATGTCATGGATGATGTGCGCAAGACCCATGAGGCGCTGCAGGACAAGATCGGCGCGCTGGAGGCCGACGACACCGCGACCCGCTCGCTGGAGGCGTTGAAATCGCTGGAAAGTGCCCTCGGCAAGCTGGCCGAGCATGTCTATGAGGAAAATGGCATGGCCCAGGCCGAGGCCGAAGCCATCAAGACGCGCGTGGAAGCCGGCTTCACCGAGCTCACCGAACGGGTCGAAGGCGTCGAGGTCCGCGTCGAGGGCACGCTGGCGGAAGCCGCCAAGCGTGTGGAAAAGGCCGTCGAGAGCGCTGAACTGCGCACCGAAGGCACCGCCAAGCATCTCTCCGAACGCTTCACCGCGCTGGAGGAAAAGGTCGCCCAGCGCATGCAGACCGTCGACGAGGTCGCCGAACGCGTGGGGCATGTGGAGACCGATGTGTCGGAGGCCCTGTCGGGCATGGAAGGCCTGATGACCCGCATCCAGGAACGCCTGAACGCGGCGGAGGAAACCACCAATGGCGCCATGCAGGCGCTCGAGAACACCTTCGACGCCCTCGACAAGCGCATCGATGCCGTCGCCGCCCAGTCCTCGCCGCAACAGGCCGAGGCGCTGCGCAAGCAGTTCGAGGAGCGTTTCGAGGGCCTCGCCGATGCCCTGCATGCCAGCATCGAGAAGACCCGCGCCGAGCTGGCGTCGGAAATCGAACGTGCCGCGGCGGCCGTCGAGCCCCAGCGCGTCCACGATATCGAGACCAAGGTCGGCGAGGTCGTCCGGCTCGGCGAGACGATGGATGAGCGCCTCAGTGCCGTGGAAGCTGCCGGACCGGGAGATGTCTCCGCGGAGGTGGCGCGCGTGGCCAGCGAGCAGATTTCCCGCCTGAGTGCCGAGGTCGGTGCCCGCCTGGAAGCGGTGGAGGCCCGCGAGACCCAGGCAATCGACAAGGTCGGCGACCATGTCGGCGATCTGGCGGGCCGGCTCGAGAAGCGCATCGTGGAATCGGAACACCGCAGCGCCAAGGCCATCGAGCAGGTTGGCGAGCAGGTCGCCGGTGTGACCACGCGCCTGAAAACGCGCCAGGACGAGGCGATTGGCGAACTCAGCCGCCGCCTGGAGGAACAGTCGCGCGATCACGAGACCAGGCTGTCGGACACCCTCGATCGCATGTCCCAGCGCATGGAACGGGTCCACGAGGAGGCCCGCCAGGCGGTCTCTCCGGTCCAGCGGGCCATGGCCTCCCTGGTGGCCCGTGTCGAAGCGCTGGAGGACGGCGCACCTGCCCTGGACCCGGCGCCGGCGGCTGAGACGGGCAGCCTGTTCACCACGGTCACAGGACCCGATGTGCAGACCGACCCCGAAACAAAAGCGCCCGAGCGGGCCGAAGCCCGGGAGGAATTCTCCGAGGGCCTCGACCTCAGCCGCCTGGACAACTGGCGTGACCGACTGAACGGCGAAACAGCTGACACGGAGGCGCCCAGGTCCTCCGGCCCTTTCGCCGAGGCGGCTCCGCAGGACATTCCGCCGGAGCCGGATTTCGCCGAAGCCGCTGAGGGATTCGCCGACGATCCGCTGGCCGCTCTTGATGCGCCCGCGCCCTCCCGCGATACCGCTCCGCGCCCTGAGGAGGACGAGGATCGGCTCGGCGCCTCGGAAGTGCGTGAAGCCGACATCTTCGCAGCCGATGACGTGCTGGATGATGACACCGACCCGGCGCTTGCCCATCCGGTGGACGAGCATGAGATCCCGGAGGACTGGCAGCAGCAGGAGGCCGCTCCGCCGCCCGTTGAGCAGGTGGTCGATGAGGTCGAGCGCGAGGACTATCTCGCCCGCGCCCGCAAGGCGGCGCAGGCCGCCGCTGTGCAGGGCTCGAGAGCGCTGAAGCATGAGAACACCCCCAAGGCGTCCGGCCGGAAGGTCGGCAAGCCCGTGATCATCGCTGCCTCCGCCGTGGCCGTGGCCGCCGCAGCCGGTGGCGGATATCTCTATCTTCGCGGCAAGTCCGCCGACGGCCCCAGCCAGCCCCCGACGAGTGCCGCCGCCCCTTCGGTCCCCGCAAGCCAGCCCGCCCGCGCGGCGACCTCAGCCCAGCCGGCCGGAGAGGACCCCGCCGACGATATCCTGTTCACCGAGGATGGTGACGCCGCTGCGGTCCCGGCCGTGACCGGCGATGAGGCGCCAGCCACCGTTAAGGCGCCCGCCCCGTCCGCCGAAGCTGATCCCGTCGCTGCAGACAGCGCCGAGACCGGTACCACCGTTCCCGAGCCCAGGCCTGCCGCGCCGTCGCCAGCCCCGGCCCCCGCGCCGGCGACCCCCACCCTGGAGAGCGCCGCGCAGTCCGGTGATCGCATCGCCCAGTACCAGCTCGGTGTCGAAACGCTCCAGGCCGGCAGGATCGCAGAGGGTGTCGGCCTGATCGATACTGCCGCCCGCGCCGGCCTGCCCGTCGCCCAGTACCGCCTGTCGAAGCTCTATGAGCGCGGACAGGGCCTGCCGCGCGACATTGCCGAGGCGCGCCGTTGGACCGATCGCGCCGCCAAGGGGGGCAACGTCAAGGCCATGCACGACCTCGCTGTCTTCTTCGCCGAGGGCGAGGGCGGGGCCCAGAGCTATGCCGAGGCCGCCGTCTGGTTCCGACGCGCCGCGGAATTCGGGGTCGTCGACAGCCAGTTCAACCTGGCGGTGCTCTATGAGCAGGGGCTCGGCGTCTCGCCCGACATGGAACAGGCCTATTTCTGGTACCAGGTGGCCCAGGGCAATGGCGACGAGATGGCCGGCGCACGCGCGCGCGAGGTCGGCGCACGCCTGACATCGGCGGCGACAGAGAACACCGGCCGCCGGGCCGCCGCCTTCGAGGCCAAGCGCCCGCTGAACGCGCCGAACGGCATTTTCCCGCCCCAGGCCTGGGAGCAAGCCCAGGCCGATCCGGTCCGCTCGGTCCAGGCCGACCTCGCCCGCCTCGGCTTCAATCCCGGGCCGGTGGACGGACAGATGGGCAGCCGCACGCGCAGCGCGATCCTGGCCTACCAGCGCGCCAACGGCCTGAGCCCCACCGGACGGATCGACGATGCGCTCCTGTCATCGCTGGCCGGCTCGCGGGCAAGCGGCCCGGCCATGGCGAGCCAGGGTATCCGCAGCGATGTGGAAGAGGATGCCGTGTCCTTCGATTTCGACTGATCGAAGTGGTTCACAGGCGCCAGTGGGCGGTTCTCGTGTCGGCGCACAGGCGTCCCCGGCTCACGGGATAGACGCGGTCTGAACCCAGCGCAAAGGTGCTGAGGCCTTCGGGGAAAAGCGCCGCAAAGGCCGGGTCCAGTACGTTCAGACCACCGGTGAAGGCCCCGAGTGCCGGCAGGATAAGGCGGTGACCGTCGCCGGCAAAGCAGCGCGTGCGCAGGGAGCGGCCGCGCCCGGCAATCCGCGCGCAGGGGTGGAGGTGACCAGCGACCTCGCCCGGCTCGCCAGTCGGTTCATGTCGAAACACCAGCGCGCCCGTGCGTAGGACCTTCGCCGCCCGTCCGCCCAGATGCGCCGGCGGGTCGGGATCATGATTGCCCTCGACCCAGACCCAGTCGGTCTCGCTTGTGAGCTTTCTGATGCGCGCGGCGTCAGTCGATGAAAGTCGCTCTTCGGCCCGGCCATCGTGGAAACTGTCGCCGAGGCTGATGACGGTTTCCGGCGCAAGTCCCGCCACCAGCGCCTCGACGCAGGAGAGGGTGGCGGAAGTGTCGTAGGGCGGCAGGAGCTGGCCGCGCGCGGCAAAGCTCGAACCCTTCTCGAAGTGAAGATCGGACACAATCAGCGTGCGCCGCG
>CAZXWB010000145.1:0-4952 GCA_964644395.1 uncultured Hyphomonadaceae bacterium
CGACCTCTTTCAGGGCGTGCTCGCCGATGCAGTAGGGGCGCTCATAGATGAAGTGATTGGTGTCGACGCACATGGTGAGCCGCAGCTGGGTGCCCTCGATGCAGTGCTTCACGCCCTGGCGCTGCTCGGTCATCGCCATGGAGAGGTCCGAGGCAAAGCCCGGATCCGTGGCGCCGGTGATGCGATAGGCCGCGAGCGTCAGGATGCGGTCGGCCATGGGGTCGGCGCGGAAGCTCGGCCGGCGCAGCGGAATGCCGGACAGGCCGAGGCTCGGCGTGCGCAGGCGCGTGGACTGGCGGGTCACCCCCTCCCAGAGCGAGCTGTTGCCGAGCTGGCCAAGGGTGACGTCCACGTCCGGCGCGCTGAACGCGGCCAGCATGTCGCTGTCAATCGTGCGGCCGGTGAGCTTGCCGCTCTGGAGCTGCTGCACCGTGGCGGGCTTGGAGGTGACCTTCTTCTTCGCCCAGCTCTGTCCCTGGAGAGAATAGGCGCGCTCGGCGACAATGTCGCCGGCGGAACGGATGCGGCGCGTGTCGGCCTTCACCGCCGAAAGCGCCCGCGACATGGCCTTGTCGGAGCCGTCAAAGCCGCGCACCCAGTTCGGGCTGCGCAGATAGGTGTAGAAGGTCTCGTCGCCGAAATAGGCGCGCGCCTCGCGGACCTTGTCGGCGAATTCCGGGGACTGGGCGGCGATTAGGGCGTTGTAGGACATCCAGCCGCGGGTCAGGGCATCGGCGTTCTGCGTGCCCAGATTGGTCAGGGCGCGGTCGATGTCGGCCTGGGAGGTGAACGGTTTGTCGCGCGTCTCGGTGACGTCGAGCTGGTAGGTGGCATAGGTGGCCGCGGAACGCGAGAGGATGTCGGGCTGTGGTGTGGCCGCGGGCGCCTGTGTCGCGGTCTCCGGCGCGGGCGTTGTGTTCTCGTCGGCGGGGGGCGTCGTTGCCTGGCTGCTTTCGGCCTTGGCGACCTTCAGTGGACCGATTTGTGCATGACCCGGTCCGGGCACGGTTCCGGCAAAAAACCCGGCCATGGCCGCAAAAACTGCTACGCGACGCCAGTTTAACATACTACACCTCCGATGGTACTCGCCCGACTCATGGGGTATCCTTGCAACGTGACTGCTTCAAACCGCCAGCATACACCCGCCCTTACGGTACATAGCCGGGATCGATCTTTCTCGCACGTTAAGATATCGGCTGCGGGACGATTTCCTGCAGTCATGCTGGCCAGTTTTAATGTTTTGTGGGCGTCATGGTGCGTCTGGGCCCTCTGGCAGGTGGGGGGGCTGGGCTTTGCGCTGCTGTCGGCGCCGGCCCTGGTTTTCCTCATCATTCTGGCGGCCGCCCGCCGGCTGGTCCCCGCTGTCCAGGTCTCCGCGCCGCTCTGGCTGGTGGCGGCGCTCGGCGGCTGGATGACACTCGGCAGCGAGGGGCGGACACTGCTCCTGCTCCTGCCGGTGGCGCCGCTCTCGGCCATGATCGCCGGGCGCGGGCGCGATGGTTTCGGCTATATCCTCCTGTCACTGCTCGGCACCCTCGGGGTCTGGCTGCTGACGGAGATGAACCTCTTGTCTGCGGTGCCCGATGGCTTCGATGCCGTGCCGGAGAGCATTCTCTTCCCCGCCGGCGTGGCGCTGGCGGGCCTCTTGCTGGCGGCGAGTTTCGCCCAGGCCATGCGCGAGAAGGACCGTGCGGTCGCATCGGGGATAGAGGTGCCGGTCTCCGGCGTGCTCATGCGCCTGTCGCCGCGCGGGCGCATAGAGGACGTGGCCGGCGATGTCGGCCTGTTGCCGGCGGGCCGGGCCACGAAGGGCCAATCGGTGCGTCCGCTCTTTTCCAATGGTGAGGGTGTGGCGGACTGGCTGGCGGGCCTCGCGCCCGGCGAAAAGGGGCGTTTCACGGGCCTGCTGCCGGACCGGCCTGAGGTGCGCGCGCTCGATGCCTGGCGGCGCGCCGACAAGGGCCTCGACCTGCTCATCCGGCCTGCCGATGCCCGTCCGGACCTCGTTGCGAGGGCCCGCGCGGCGGAGGAAACACTCCAGGCGCGCACCACCTTCTTTGCCGGCCTCGGTCACGACCTGAAGACACCGCTGAACGCCATTGTCGGCTTCAGTGACCTGATGCGCCAGGGCCTGCTCGGCCCGATCAGTGCAAATTATCGCGAGCGTTGCGAACTGATCCATGAGAGCGGGACCGACCTCCTGATGCAGGTCGAGGCGCTGATGGATCTGGCGAAATCCGACACCGGCAATTACCGGCTGGAGCGTGAGCCGGTGGAACTGATGGAGGCTGGCCGGGCGGTGGCGCGGCAACTGTCGGACATGGCCCAGCGCAAGAGCGTGCGCATCCGGCTGCGCAAGGCCCGCAGCGCCGGCTGGGCCGATGCCGATCCGCGCGCCGTGCGCCTCATCTGGCAGAACCTGTTGTCCAACGCGCTGAAATACGCCCCCGATGGCGGTGAGGTGGAACTCGCGGCCTGGCGCGATGGTGCGCGTGTCTGCCTGTCAGTGAGCGACACGGGCGACGGCATGACCGAGGAAGAGCTGAAATCCGCCGCCGAGCCCTTTTCCCAGGGTGCCAATGCCGCCGGGCGCCCCGGAACGGGGCTCGGACTGGCCATCGTGCACCGGCTGGCGCGCCTGCATGGCGGTCAGGTGCGCATCGAGACGGGCCCCGGAGAAGGGACTTCCGTCACGGTCAGCTTCCCGCGTGCCGCCGCACAACCGGGGGCCGGCAGCGCGGTTCAGGCGGCGGAATAATCGTCGCGGGCGAAGGCTGGCCGGCCGCCACCCTCCCGGCTGTGGCGCATTTCCAGCCATTCACGCAGGCCGAGCACGGCGGCGGAGACGGTCATCAGCGAGGCCAGAAGCAGGAGCGCGCCGGGTTCCGGCCAGCTTCGCGTGGTCGCCGCCGACCAGACGAGCCAGGCCACGACAAGAAGCGGCGTGGCCAGGAGGCACTGGCAGACATGGTGAAAAACGGCGTTCATGGCCTTTTTCGCTCCGTTCGGAAATGGAACATGTATGGTTGGGAGCTGCAACTTGTTCGCCAGTCAGGCGAGCCGGACCGGGAAAGAACCGCCGATTGGACGATTTCATGGCCACGCCGCCGCGCCTGCCCACACATATGGAGGTCGACGCCCTGCGCCGCCGGGCGGAGACGGCGGGTGCCTTCGCCATGGTGCTGGCCAGGGGCGATGCGGCGCGCGGCGACTTTCTGGTCATGGTCACCGGTGGCCGGTCGGTGCGCCTGATCGGGCGGGAGATCGGCCTGGACGGGCGCCGGGTCTTCCGCGAATTGCTTGCCGAGGATGCAGGCGAGGCCGATGCGCGGGCGGTAATCGCCAGGCGTCGCGCGGTCGATCCCGACCTATGGGTGATCGAGATCGAGGACCGCGAGGGGCGCGATTTCCTCACCGAACCGGTGGAGCGCTGAGCGCGCCGCGCCGGGGCCCGCGAAGATGAAGCGCTTCTCACTCGACTCCCGGCCCCATGACATTCAAGCTTTCATTAACCCTGACGGGGCAGTTTCCGACCGGGCTGAAACCGGGGGCAGACCATGCTCTTTCTGTTCAACACGAAGATCCTCGAGATCGAGATGCCGGAATACCGCCTGGCGCAGGCCTGGCGGGGGCTCGGCTGCGGCGATCCGGCCAGCATGCGCGGCAATGATGCCGTGGACTTTGTCCGTGCGGTCCTGGAAAGCCATGCCCGCGACGGGCTGGAGCCCGACACCGCGCTCGCCGGCGACCTCGCCTGCCTCCTGATCGCCAAGACCGGCGCGAATGCCGCGGTTTTCGTTTCCGGTGCGGCGGGCAGTATCGAGCCGCGCCTGACCCAGCTGCCGCCACGCATCCTGCAGGCCCTGAGAGCCGAGGCCAACGGCGACACGGTCTCGTGTTCCATCGAAGAGGTCTGGGCCAACGCCGCCTGATCGCGACATACTATCCGTCTTGACGTGGGCCTGCGTCACGATGTTTCCTTCCCGCAGACAGCATGCCGGTCTGACCTGAATGCCGGCCGGCCAAATTCGGGAACTTCATCATGCGCCAGATTCGTCATCTCGCCGTCGCTGCAGCGGCTTTGGGACTTCTGTCTGCACCGGCCAGTGCCCATGATTTCTGGATTGCGCTGGACGACTTCCAGCCGGAGGCCGACGCCGCGCTGGAGGCGGACTTCATGGTCGGCCACGGCATGGACCAGTCGCGCTGGCCGTCGGCGGCCTATCGTTTCGTGACACTGGATCTCGTCGGCGCCGAGGGGCGTCGCGCGCTGTTTCCCGAAATCGTCACCGCTGACAGTGCCACCATGGTTTTCGAGACCGAAGCGGCGGGCGACTATGTGCTGGCCATGGCGTCCACCCCGGCCTTCATCCGCCTCGATGCCGACATCTTCAATTCCTACATCAAGGATGAAGGCATCACCCCGATCCTCGCCGATCGCACCGCCAGGCTACAGATGAAGAAGCCGGGAACCGAACTCTATTCCCGCCGCGGCAAGGCGCTGGTGCGTGTCGGCGAGGCCGGCGGTACGGGTGATGTCTTCACCCGCCCGGTGGGGCTGACGCTCGAGATCACACCGCTCGAGAACCCCTACGCCGCCGGACCGGGGGAAGAGGTGCCGGTCGAGGTCACCTATCTCGGCGCCCCGGTGAGCGGTGCCACGATCCATATCGGTCGTATCGATGCCGCGCTTGAGACAGAGCCCGCGCCGCTGAAGACCGGCTCCGACGGCCAGGCCATGTTCGAAGTGCCCGCCGAGGGCGACTGGTACCTTCACGTGGTCTGGGGCGAGCCGGCCGAAAACCTGCCCGGTGGCGCGGACTACCAGACCATCTTCTCCAGCCTGAGCATGGGCTTCGGCACGGGCGAGGCGGCCGACTGACCGGGCCTGTCCTGAATTGATTTTGCCCGCCGGGCGCCTAATTCGGTCGTTGGACCCATAACGCCGGAGA
>CAZXWB010000146.1:0-4877 GCA_964644395.1 uncultured Hyphomonadaceae bacterium
GCGTCCATCTCCTGTCTCCCGAACCAGACCTTCTCGTGCGAATCACCTGGCGTGGCGGATGTGTGTCCCATGGGCGCTGTGTCCTCCTCACTACACTGTCGAGAGGATTGTTTCGGAAATCGCCGACGTCAATTGCCGAGCCGCGGTTCATCTGGCATTCATACAGGACTTCGATTTGGAGCCCATGTCTGCGAATTAATGCGCGAAACAGCTGCAATTGCACCTTTTCGCCGCTTTCCGGGCTTGTCTCTGCCGCGATCTGGGATCATCTTTTGATTGTCGGGCGGCGGTTCTACCAGACCCTTCAGACCCATCAGCCCCCCCAGCCCCCTGGAGAGTCTGTCTCCGCTGTCCGACAACTTCCCTTCAACAAACAGGCGCTAAAGCTGTCAGTGAAGATGGCTCTTGAAGCCGTCTACAGCGCGTGTACACCTGTGTCCGGGCTGCCGGGAAGAAGGTGACACCGCGCATGCTGTCCATTTCGGGATTGACCAAACGTTTCGTCGCCCGGGCGGTGGTTGACGACCTGTCGCTCGACGTGGCGCAGGGCGAAGTGGTCGGCTTCCTCGGTCCAAACGGCGCCGGCAAGACGACGACAATGCGCATGGTCTGCGGCATGATCGAGCCCGATGCCGGTGACGCGCAGGTCGACGGCCTCTCCATCGTCACCGACCGGCAGACCGCCCAGGGACGGCTCGGTTACCTGCCCGAAGGTGCGCCGCTCTATCTCGACATGACACCCGCAGGCTTCCTCGCCTTCCTCGCCCGTGCCCGGCGGCTGGCGCCGGACTGTGCGGCGGCCTCTCGGGAGCGCGTCACCGCCGCGCTCGAACTCGGCCCCGTCATGCACGCCCCCATCGGCACCCTGTCCAAGGGCTTCCGCCGCCGTGTGGCCCTGGCCGGGGCGATCCTGCACGATCCACCGGTCCTGATCCTCGATGAGCCCACCGACGGGCTCGACCCGAACCAGAAGCGCGCCGTTCATCGCCTGATCAGCGAGCTCTCCCCCGACAAGGCGATCCTCATATCGACCCACAATCTCGACGAGGTGGAGACCATGTGCTCGCGCGCGGTGATCGTGAACCGTGGAAAGATTGTCGACGAGGACACGCCCGAGGGCTTCCTCTCGCGCCATGCCGGGCGCAGTTTTGCCCATGTCTTTGCCGCCGCCACCGGCCAGCATGAGGATGTGCGCGCCTGATGAGCGGGATCCTCGCCATCTATCGCCGCGAAATGGGCGCCTACCTGACGGGGTCGGCGGCCTTTGTCTTTGTCGCGGTCTTCCTGCTGGCGCTCGGCGTATTCACCTGGGAGATCGGGAACTTCTTCGACACCGGGCGGGCGGGGCTGGAACCCTTCTTCCAGTTCCACCCCTGGCTCTGGATGGTTTTCCTGCCCGCCATCGCCATGGGTCTCTGGGCAGAGGAACGCGCGCGCGGAACCGGCGAATTGCTGCTCACCCTGCCGCTCAGCGTCGGCGAGATGGTGTTTGCCAAGTTCCTGGCCGCC
This sequence comes from uncultured Hyphomonadaceae bacterium, assembly GCA_964644395.1. Taxonomy (GTDB): domain Bacteria; phylum Pseudomonadota; class Alphaproteobacteria; order Caulobacterales; family Hyphomonadaceae; genus JBGSUF01. The sequence continues at coordinate 1,510 of CAZXWB010000146.1, forward strand.
TGGACCGTGGCGCTCATCGCCCTGGCGCTGACCCTGCCCATGTGGTGGACCGTCAATCATCTGGGCCAGCCCGACAATGCCGCGATTGCGCTGGCCTACCTCATGAGCGCACTGATGGCGGCGGCCTATATCAGCCTCGGCGCGGCGCTGTCGGCGCTGACGGGCAATCAGGTCATGGCCTTCATCCTGTCGCTGACCGTGGCCTTCCTTTTTACCGCCGCCGGCTTGCCCGTGGTTCTGTCGGGCGTGATCGATCTTTTCGGCCCCGCCGCCGGCGAAGCGGTGGCCCAGGTCTCCATGCTGACCCATTTCGAAGCCGCCCAGCGCGGCGTGCTCGAGCTCCGCTCGGTGCTTTTCTATCTCGGCCTGACCGCAAGCTTCCTGACGCTGAACGGTCTCTGGGTCGCCGCCCGGCGCACGGGGAGCTAGACGACCGTGTCGCGCGCCCGCTTCACCCTTCTCGCCTCACTGCTCGTGGCGCTGGCCTTCGTGCTGGCCAATGCGCTCAGCCACCGGCTGTTCCAGAATGCCCGTCTCGACCTGACCGAGCGCGGGCTCTACACGCTTGCGGAAGGCACGCGGTCGACCCTCGATGCCATCGGCGAGCCGGTGACGCTGACCTTCGTCTACACCCGGTCGGTCGGCGCCGACTATCCTGCCATCCGCACCCATGCCGCGCGGGTCCGTGAATTGCTGGCGGCCTATGAGAGCCGGTCCGGGGGCGGCGTCGTGATCCGGGAGATCGACCCGGCACCGTTTTCCGAGGAGGAGGACGTCGCCCTGGCCGCCGGCATCACCGCCGTACCGACCGATGGCGGCGACCCGCTTTACATGGGCCTGATCGGCGAGAACCTGGCCGACGACCAGGTGGTGCTGCCCTTCCTGGCGCCGGAGCGCGATTCAGAGCTCGAATACGAACTCACCCGGACGATTGCGCGGCTCAATGCGCCGGAGCCGGCCACGATCGGTGTCCTGACCACGATCGACAATCTGCGCGGTGACGGAACCGCCGGCGGCTACCGCGTCGTGCAGGACCTGGCGGAGCGTTTCGACGTGATGCCGGTGCCGGAGGATTTCGTCGAGCTTCCCGAGGAGGCCGGCGTCCTGCTGATCGCGCATCCACCATCGCTCTCGGCCCGCCAGCTCTATCTCATCGACCAGTTCATGATGGCCGGGGGGCGGGTCCTCGTCTTCGTCGATCCGGCCTCCAAGGCGGCCCTCGCCGGCGCCAGCATCCTCGACGTGGACCCGGCCGAGGGGCGTTCGGACATGCCGGACCTGCTGGCCCATTACGGCCTGTCGCTGCCCGACGAGATCGCCGCGGACCGTGACCATGCCCTGCCGATCAGGGTCGATGCCGGAGACGGGCGCAGCGTGGTGGTGAACCAGCCGCTCTTCTTCGCCATCGCGCCGGAGAACATGAACCCCGAGGCCGGGGCGACGGCCGATCTCGCGCGCACCATCAATCTCGGTGCGCCGGGCTATCTGGACCGCCTGCCCGTGGAGGGCGTGACACAGACCCCGCTGCTCTCTACGGGCCCGGCTGCCGCCGCCCTGCCGCCCGGCCTTGCAGACGACAGTGTCTCGCCCATGGAGGTGCTCGATGCCTACGTGCCGGAGCGGCAGCTCGTCCTCGCCTACGGCGTGGAAGGCGCATCCCAGAGCCTGTTTGACGCCCGGGAGGAGCCCGACATTCCCGATGACCCGGTCTATGCCGAGATCGTGCGTGCACAGCTCGCCAATCCGCCGGAACACCGCAGCCGCAGCGACGGGCCGGTGCAGATGATCGTCGTGGCCGACACCGACCTCCTTGATGACGGCTTCTATGTCGATCCCGCCAGCGGCGAAGCGGTGGCCGACAATGGCGCCTTCGTCCTGAACGCCGTGGAGGCCCTCTCCGGCGAGGTGGACCTGAACGCCTTGCGGGCCCGCGCCCCGGCCCTTCGGCCCATGACGCGCGTGGACAAGCTGCGCCAGGACGCCCAGGCCGCCTTCTTCGAGGAACAGTCGCGGCTGGAGGCCCGCCTGCGCGAAGCCGAGGCACGTCTGGAGGAACTGCGCCTGTCGGGCGGCGGCTCGGACTTCCTCGACCAGACCGGGCTGGCCTCGCTGACCCCGGCCGAACAGGGAGAGCTTGAACGCCTGCGCGCGGAGATCCTGGACACACGCGCGCGGCTTCGCAAGATCGAGGGTGATTTTCGGCGTGACATCGACGCCCTGGAATCGCGCCTGCGCCTGCTGAACATCTGGACCATGCCACTGCTCGTCATCTTCGGCTGGCTCGCCTGGATGGCGTGGCGGAGGCGTCGGGCATGACGAAGGCGCTGCACGACCGCCGCGCGCGTACCCTCCGCCGGCTGGCCGCCGCCTGCGGGGCGCTGGCCGCTGGGATGGTGCTCCTCACCCTTGCATCAGGCGGCGACGGCCTGCCCGAACGCAAGGGCGAACCCGTGTTTCCGGGCCTCTCGCACCGCTTCGAGGACATCAGCCGCGTGGAGATCACCTTGCCGGATGACAGCTACACGCTTGTGGATGGCGAGGATGGCTGGGGGCTTGCGGAGTTCGACTTCTATCCCATTACCGGCGAGGCGCTATCGGCGCTGTTCGACGGCATGTCCCGGCTGAGCTATGACGCGCCGCGCACCGCTGATCCGGAGAAGTATGGCCGCATCGGCGTCGGCGACCCGGAGACCGGCGGGCTCGGCGCGCGGGTGAAACTTCTGGGGGCGGGCGATACCGTCCTCGTCGACACCATCATCGGCCGGCGCGGCACGCGCAATTACGTCCGCAATGCGGATGAAGCCCGCGCCTGGCGCGTCGATGGCGACCTGCCGCCTTTCTATGCCAGGGCCGAATGGGTCGATCTCGATTTCCTACGCGTCGATCAGGCCGAGATCCGTGAGGTGCGCGTGGAGGGATCGGGCGGTTCCTACACGCTCCGGCGTGAGGGTGAACGATTTGTACCCACTGGCGATGGCGAGCGGCTGGTCAGCCGGTTTGCGGCCGTCGGACCGGCGCTTACCCTGTCGCGCTGGGCCCCGATTGCAGTGAAACGGATGGACGATCCGCGCATGCTCGAACCCGTGGCAGGGCACACAAGCGGTCTTACCGAAGGTCGGATCGTGGCGCTGGAGGTGGTCCGCGACCCCGCAGGTGAGCTCTGGGTCACGGTCACTGGAAAGGGCGATAATGCCGAGGACATCGCCGCTCGCTCCCGCGGCTGGCTGTTCCGGCTACCGCCCCAGGATATTGCCGACCTCACCACACCCCGCGACGCCGTCATCCGGAACCCGGAATAGACGCTAGCTCACCCGCTCCACCATCATGGACTTGATCTCGGCGATGGCCTTGGCCGGGTTCAGCCCCTT
>CAZXWB010000147.1:0-4830 GCA_964644395.1 uncultured Hyphomonadaceae bacterium
AGGACATCGAACGCGGCCTGACCAAGGTCCGCGTCCAGAAAGGCGAGTCCATCGAACGCGACACGATCGAGGGGGCCAACCACTTCTTCGAGCACCAGCTCGACGCGCTGACTGCGCGCTGCAACGCCTATCTCGACAAGCGCCTTGCGGGACCGGACGGAGACTGAGCGCCCCGCATCGCGCGCCTATCTCGACGGCCGCTCGGCCGCGCCACGCTCCGCGACAAGGCTCCGGGCCTGGCTCACCCAGTTGTCGCGCTCGATACGGCCCTTGAAGTGCAGGAGCTGGTCATCGACCCAGTCGACTTCGTCGCGGGTCCATTCCGCGATCTGCCAGAAATAGTAGACGCCGATATCATTGAGCAGCTCGCTCAGCATGGGACCGACCCCGTTGATCCGCTCCAGGTCATCGGCTTCGCCGAACTCCGGGCCGGTCAGCAGATTGGCCTTGTCGCCCCGCCGGCGCGCCCGGTTGATCGGGTCGCTCTCGCGCGGAGGACGGGAATAGCCGCCAATGCTGCCATTGATGTCGGCGCGCTCCCGGCTGGCCTGGCGAGGCGGTGTGTATTCGAACTCGGTTTCAGACCGCGACAGCGTCATCTCCGTGCGCGAGCGCAGGGTCCGGTGCACCGCCGCGAGGCCGTATTCGATGGCGTTCAGCCGGTCCTCGAAGGACCCGAGATCGAGACGCGTATCGATGGAACGCATGGTGCGCAGCACAGGTGAAAGGTCCGGCTCGCGCACCGACATGAGCGCATCCTGGAGGTTCGAGAGGCGCTTCTCGATGTTCTCCAGCCCCGGCATGCCGCGCACGTCCGAGCGCACGGCCTGCAGCGACTGGTCAAGGCGCATCAGCGTGCCCTGCAGCGGGCCGAGATCAACATCGGGCACATGGATATTGGCCACCATATCCTCGAGCCGACGCAGTCTCTCCTCCACCGGCTGCATGTTCGGCGTCCGAAGCGCGGAGACGGCGTGGTAGACCGTCGAGACCGCACTTTCCAGGTCGGCGAGGCGCTGGTTCATGGGCGTGAAATCGGTCTGCTGGGGCTGGAAGCTTGCCAGCGAGCTTTCCAGCGACTGCAAACGCTCCTGGACGGGATAGAGATCGACCTGCGGCGCGGGCACGCTGAAATTCCGCAGCGCGTTCTCCATGTTCGACAGGCGCGCCTCAAGCGGTTCCGTGCTCGTGGGCCGGATCGCATTCACCGACATGGAGATGGCCGACAGATTGTCCTCCAGCCTCGACAGCTGCGCGGTCAAATTGCCGCCATCACCCTCGCCCAGGTCGAGTTTCGCCTCAATGGCCTGGAGTTGGCGGTGCAGGGGCTCAAGGTCGGTGTCGGGGATAGAGAAGCCCAGAATGGCCGATTCGATGGCCTGCAAGCGCTGGTAGACCGGCGTGAGATTGGTTTCGGGGATCTTCAGGTTCGACAGGGCCGCCTCGACGCCCTCAATGCGCTGCGCCACGGGCGCCAGGTCGGTTTCCGGTACCTGGATGCCGGCAATCGCCTGTTGCAGGGAGACGATGCCGCTGTGCACTGGCCCGAGGTCAATATCGGGCATTTGCAGGCGCGAGAGATAGTTCTCGACCCGGTCCAGGCGCTGGGTGACCGGTGACAGGTCCGTGCCGGTATCTGCTGAGGTCAAATGGGCTTCGATATCCTGCAGGCGGCGTTCCAGCGGGCTGAGGTCCGGGTCCGGAATAGCGAGGGCGCGCATGGTGTTTTCCAACTGGCCCAGCCTGTCCTGTACCGGGGAGAGATCCTGAACGGGCACGCGGAATCCCGTCACGGCGCGCTCCAGCCCGCCCAGGCGTTCAAAAATCGGACGCATGTCGGGCTGTTCAGGGCGCACCGACGTGACCGCCTGTTCCAGGCGGGCCAGGCGCTCATGGACGGGACGGAGATCGACGTCCGGCATGCGGAAACCGCCAAGGCGCTGCTCGATGCGCGACAGGCGCTCCTCCACCGGCGTGAGGTCGGCCGGTTGCGCCGCCACAGTCGTGCCGCCGCCGGTCAGCTTGGCCAGTTCGCCCATGACATGGTCCTGGGACTTGGCCTGGGCGCGGGCATCGCGGCGCAGGTCGGCGAGAATCTCCTCATAGCTTTCGCTGACATCCTCATAGCGCCGCATGAACCACCAGTAGGCCACCAGCCATCCCAACGCGAAAGCCAGGATCAGGAGGAAAAGGATTTCCAGGATCAGGAACCACATGGTCTTTACTCACCTTGGGGGACCGGGTGCGGTCCCTCTGATTTCACCCAATGCATGTCTCGGTCCATCTACCGGACCACTTTTATCTCGATGCGCCGGTTGCGGGCGCGACCCTCGGCGGTGGCATTGGTGGCCACCGGGATGCGCGGACCAAATCCTTCCGCCACAAGGCGCGATCCGCTGATTCCGCGGGCCACAAGCTCGCGGCGCACCGCCTCGGCGCGCTCCAGGCTCAGCCGCTCATTGACGTCTGCTGCGCCGGTATTGTCGGTATGGCCTTCGATGCGCAGCGTGCCGGGGCAGTCGCGCGCCGCGCCCGCAACGAAGTCAAGGATCGGGTCGCTCGCCGGCGAGATAACCGAGCTGCCGGGCGCAAACTCGATATTCGACACCGTCAGAATGTCTCGCAGGCGCTGTTCGCAAGCCTCCACGGCTTCATTGCCGCGCAGGCTCACCTCTCCCAGGCTGCCCACGGGCAGCGGCGTATTGACCGTTGTCCTGACCGTTTCCACGACATCCTCGGGCAGGTCGCAATCGATCGAGAAGCGGTCGGACACAAAGCTGACGCTGCCGCGGTCGCATTGGGCCAGGGCGTTCACGCTGCGCAGGGCGACGGTGGTGTACTCGGCATCGGCGCGCACATCGGCGACCGTGAGGCGGTCATCAATGGTCCGGATCCGCGGGGGATCGATCCGGCGGCGTGCGGCGTCGCGGATCTGGCGGCGCGTCGCCTCGTCGGGCACCTCGCCGCGCAGTTCCATAACGCCATCCGACAGCCTGTAGGTCCATTCCGGCGCCTCCAGTGTTCCGGTCGGCTCAGTTGTGCCCGGCTGAGGTGACGCCGATGGTGCCGGGGTCGCCGGCGTGGTGAAATCGGACTCCACGCGGGTCACCGGCCGGGCCCTGCCGAAATTCGTCGGCGCCCGGCCCTCTTCCACCGCCTCGACGGCCTGCCGGACGGCGGCCTCGCTCGGCGGCGTGCCGGTCAGTGTGATCGTCTGTCCGTTGGCTTCCACATCGGCCCAGTCGGCACCGATCTCGAGCAGGGCTGAGCGGGCGGTGCGCTCGGCGGCGGCCTCGATGCGGTTCTTGGCAAAGCTGGTGATGCCGTACAGCAGCAGCAGGACCAGCGCGATCAGGGGGATCAGTCCCCACGGAACGAAGGGCAGCCGGTCATGGTCCACGCGGCGGACCCGGCGCAGGGAACTCGTTGTCCGGCGGACCGATGACATTTGCCGGCTGGACATGGTTTCTTTCCTTCCTGGTGCAGCTCCCCAGATTATACCATGGCGGTGGGGTTCCGTGCACACTGACGCAGATACAGTGACGCAAATTCTACGCCACGATGTCCGTTCGGATTAGATGACAGCCTGTGGACAAGTAAAGCCCGCCCTCATTTCGATACCGTACCAGCCTGTCATGGCGATGTTTTTCAAGCATTCTCGCCTCGGGGCCGGTGAAACGCGGCCCGGTTCACCCAGGAGGAGAAGTCCCGCAGCTGCCAAGCCAACACTTGACGCGGGATGCGTACAGAACATAATGGGAACATGACCTTGCCCGCTTCACTCTCAGACCAGGTTTTCCGTCTCGGGCGCGCGGCCGCAGAGGCTGACCTGGCAGACCGCGCTGCGGCGAGCGGTTTTCCCTTCGGACTGAGCCAGTCCGGTATACACGAGGTGGCCGCACAGGCCTACCGCGACTATCCGGCGCTGGCAGGTTTTGCCCTTGGTGCGCTGGGCCGTGGCGCCACCGGTGCGGTGGTCTGGATCGCGCCTGAGCCGACCCTGAGGGACCAGGGCAGGATTTCCGCTGCGGCCCTGCAGGCCATGCAGCCGGGGCTCTCGCTGCTCAATGTCAGCGTGCGCAAGCCGGGAGAGGCCCTCTGGGCGGCTGAAGAAACGATCCGTTCCGGCGCCGCCCGCCTCGTCGTGGCCGAGGCCAGGGCTGCCGATTTCACCGCCACGCGGCGGCTGAGCCTGGCCAGCCAGCGCCACGGCGTCGCGCTCATCCTGCTCATGCCCCAGACCTGCGAGGGCGCGACCGCCGCCCAGGCGCGCTGGCGCGTCGCCGCCCGGCCCTCAAGCCCCAATCGTTTCGACCCCCGCGCGCCCGGCCATACGCGCTGGCAGGCCGTCCTGGAGCGCTGCCGCACGGCGCCGGCCAGCACCGGAAAAGTCTTTGACGTGGAATTCGACCATGAAACGCTTTCTTTCTCTGTGGTTCCCGGACTGGCCGCTCGACCGGCTGAGGCGGAGCCGCCGCGCCGCACTGTCAGCGACACCACCGAATGGCGCCAAACCGGATAGGAAAACACAGGGCCGAACCAGGCCGCCCTTCGCCCTGATCGAGCAGGGCGTCCACGGCCTCGTCATTGCGGCGGCCAATGAAACCGCACGGGCCCGGGGCGTGCATGCCGGGCTTGCCTTCACCGATGCCCGCGCGCGGGTCCCGAAGCTGAATTTCGAGGACATCGACCGGGCCGCCGACGCCGCAGCGCTCAAGCGCCTGGCCCTGTGGCTGGTGCGTTACACGCCTTTTACCGCGCTCGATGGCCGGGACGGGCTGATGCTGGAGACCACGGGCTGTGCCCACCTGCATGGCGGTGAGCAGGCCA
>CAZXWB010000148.1:0-4820 GCA_964644395.1 uncultured Hyphomonadaceae bacterium
AAACCTCCGCCCACAGATGTTCCTGACCTCAGGATCCACTCCCATCAGACCGGCAGAAAGTCGCCGGAAAAAGACGTGGAGATCTCGGCGCTGAATGACTGGATTTCCGCGAGTTCGGCTATTCAGGCCACGTCGTGGGCAGGTCACGCACTTTTCAGGCAATGCCGGCGTCAATGGCGCGGATCACGATGTCGGTGCGGTTGCGGGCGTTGAACTTGTCGCTGATGGACCGCAGGTGCAGCTTGACCGTCGTCTCGGCGATTTCGAGGCTAAGGGCGATTTCCTTGTTCGACCGACCGCGGCGGAGCTCCGCGAGCACATCGCGCTCGCGCTCCGAGAGGCCCGATGCGTGACCCTGCCCTGCCGCGGGCCGGGTGAGGAATTCCAATGGCACATAGACCTCGCCGGAAGCGACAAGCCGCACCGCATTGACGAGCGACTTGCCCGCCAGCGTCTTCGGCACGAAACCGCGCACGCCGATGCGCAGCGCCGCCTGTACCTCTGCAGGCTGGGCGCTGCCGGACATGATCACGACAGGCGTGTCGCCGGCGAGCCTGACCATGCGCTCCGCACCGGAAAGACCGTCCATGCCGGGCATGCGCAGGTCGAGGATCACGACCTCGAAGGGGCCTTCATTGCGAAAAGCCTCGATCGCGGCAGGCAGGTCCGACACCGAAACAAGTTCTATCGTCGGCTCGTCCTTGACGAGCAGCGCGCCGAGGGCATCGCGGACAAGGTCGTGATCATCAGCAAGGAGAATCTTCACAGCGTCAGCTCCGGTTCCGGGAGGCAGGGGTCGCAAATTAGGCCTTAGGGGTTAGCCGTCGGTTGATTCAGGCCGAGAGTTTCGATGGATCGTCAGCCTGACACCGAAGGCCGAGGGCGCGTCGCGGGTAAGCTTTACCTCGACACCCCGCGCCCCGGCCTCGAAGGCGTCGAGCGCTTCGGCCGCAACTTCAATGGTGAATTCACCCATGGGCAAGGCGCCGAGATAGACATAGCCGTCATATTCGCTTGTCGCCGACGCCACGACCGCACCGTCCCGGTCCACCGCCTGCACGGTGACGCCCGCGACAGGCACTGGCGTGTCACCATTCATGAGGGTCACCGATGCCTCGACTTCACCGGTGAGCGTCAACGGGACGTCGACATCAACGACCTGGCCCGGCCGAACCGACATTGAGAGCCCGGCCTCGCGCGGCTGCAGGAAGGGATCGTCAAGGGAGCCGAGCGAGAGTTCCAGATCGAGTGGACGGTGAAGGTCGGCACCGGTCAGAACGACACCGCCAGCAGCGTCGGTTTCCTCGCGGCGAATGGAACGATCCAGAATGAAACTCGCGCCCTGGATGGGGCGGTCGCCCATACCCAGGCCTCCATCATCGTCGAGATCATCGAAGACGCTCGCCCGGATCGCCCCCGACCGCGCCAGACCCGTCGGTGCCGTGCGGTAGCCACCACTGCGCCGGTCGAAGAACAGCGATGTGGAGAGTTTCAGGCCCGCGCTCCAGCCGCCGTCATTGTCAAGGCCACCGCTGGCGGTCAGCGCCAAATCTCCGAACTCGCGGGAATAGCTGGCACCGGCCTGAGTGCGTCCGGTGCCCATTTCGCGCGACAGGCTGAGCTGGGTGAAACCGCCGCCATCCAGGCGTTTCTGGAGCGCCACATCGAGCGATGACAGGCGGGCCTCAGGGTGCACCTCATAGGTCATTCCAGCGCGGACTCTGAGGCCAGCCAGATTGCGCGACAGGCCGAGATTGCCGCCCAGCGAACTGGACGATCCGGTATCGGTTTGGAGGCGTTCGAAGCGTGCGACATGGGTCCATCGCCAACCCTTGAAGCTCGAAGCGATGCGCGCCGAGGCCGCAAAGCGCTGATCGCCGTCCCGCGTCTCGTCCCATCGCAGCGCACTTTGCAGGGGCAGGCCCCAGGCCGTGACCGGCAGGAGGGTGTCATATTCCATGCCGATAGACTGGCGCAGGCCTCCGGCTTGTCCCCGACCCATCAGGTCTCCATTCCCGTACCAGGCATAGCCCGCTTTGAGAGATGAACGGTCGCGGAAGAGGTGTACGGCACGGCCCTCGAAGGCCGCTGCGCCGCCATTCCCCCTCGCCAGCCGAATCACACCGTGCGTATCGCCCTGCGCCCCGATGAGGCTGAGCACACCCGATGCATCGCCATCCGCCGTGGCACGGCCATCAACGCGCGCGGACAGGGTGTGGCTGATGCCGAAAGCAAGACCCGCCGTGGCGGTGAGCCGGCGCATGCCCGTTTCGGCACCATCAATGGTGACGCCCTCCTCGAGAAGGGCGAATTCATACTCAACCTCGTTTTCCGGGCGCATTTCGCTGCCCGCAAAGAAGCTCACATCGCGTGTTTCGATTTCGCCGAACGGTCCGTAGAGCCTCACCTGATATCGGTTGTAGCCGGGCAGGATCTCCACTTCACTGAAGGCATATTCGCCCTGGGCGTCGGGTTCGGTGACGAAGTCGAGCAACTGGCCATCGCGGTAAAGCTCAGCCTCCCAGCCGGCTGGCAGGGCACCACGAATGTCGGTCGTGTCGAACACCTCCGCCCGGTAGGCGGGCCGGTTCGTGAGGATCAGGCCGCGACCGGTCTCGCCCCGGGAGATCAACGGCTGGCCGGGCCCGGTGACATCGCCGAACCTCACCTGCCTCGGCATCCAGCTGGTCTGGCCGCCATCGAATACCCGATCGAAACTGACCCGCAGCCCCATGCCGCCGCTTCCATCACCCGCGCTGCGCACTCTGGCGGTTGTCCAGAGCACATCTCCGGCCAGCTCCACGCCCGCATCGCTGGTCAGAGCGCCATCGGAGCTTGCACGCAGGTCAAGGCTGATGTCGGCGGTGGGAAAGGAAAGCCAGCGATAGGGATTGTCGATGCGGCGATAGTTCGGTCTGACCCGACCGGTTGAGGCATCAAGACGCGCGCGAAGGGCTTCGCGTTCGAGACGCGCCTGAAGGGGAAGCGTTTCGCGCGGCTCCATCTGCAGGGTCAGGCTTGCAGGCAGATAGCTGAAGTCGATGGGCAGCAGACGCGACAGTGCCGCCTCGGTCAGGCACCAGCCATCCGGTGTCCCGAAGGCCTGGCCGGAGAGATCAATGGCTGCAACCGTTCCAACACGGGCGGACGCTGCGGGGAAATCCACACTGATGGTGCGGTCCGGGGCGAGGAACCAGCCAGCGGCCTGGCCCGCTTCTAAACTGATCGGCGCATCAAGGACGGTGAAAAGCTCTTCGGCCACGACGCAAAGGCCCCCGGGGCGCTCATAGGCCGTGATCGTCTCGGTCAGCTTCAGCCCGCCGAGGCGAAGCCCGATGAAGCGGACATCATCCTCTCCGGGGCGGTCGTCGGTGCCGGCATCGACGGGCTCCTCCTCGCCGAACAGCAAGGCGAAGGGATCATCCTGGGCGGTCGCCGCCAAGGGCGATGCGAGCAGGACCGATGCGGCCAGCAGGCGGCATGCCACGCGAAACATCGGACCTGCTCCTCACCACCACCGGCCCTCAATTCACGGCGGTGGTGATTTCGGCGATCGTGCCCGGACGGCCCGGATCGGAGGAGACATAAGCAATGCGGATGGTCTGGCCCTTCAGGCTCTCGGCGAGCTCGGTCGGCATGGGCAGGACCACATCACGCTCGGTGTTGGGCGTGTAGATCGCAATGCCGCGGGCGAAGTAGACAGGCTCGGCCTGGCCCTCGACGAAGACCTGGAGGTCGCCATAGGTGGAGCGCTCTCCCTTGCGGGTCAGGCGGGCCACGAACAGGGTCTCGCCTTCCTCGTCGCTTGGTGCGGTGGCAGCTGTCTCGATGGTGACCTCGGCATCAAGTTCGCCGACCCGCACGATGACCGGAATGGTGAGCGAGCGCACCGCGATGAGTTCGATGGAGATCGCATCGCCATCGGTACCGGTGGCTTCGGCCAGTGTGCGACCAGCGCTTGTGGGGGCACCCATCACGCGCAGATGAGAGCGGTACTCTCCAGGCGCGAGGCCCGCGGTGTTGGCCGACACACGGATGGTCTGGCGACCGCCCGGTTCAAGCAGGGCACGGCGCGGCGCGAATCGGACGAAATCATCGGCAAAGCGCTCGCCTTCGCGCGCGTCCTCGGCCGTTTCCAGCGAGCCGTTGAGCAGCATGCGGCGGTTCTCCAGACTGATCCGGAAAGCGCCTTCCTCGCTGCCCTTGTTGACGAGCACGAGTTCGGCGGAGCGTTCACCGTTTTCAAGCACGACGCGGGTCGGGGCGATCATGACTTCAGGTGATGCCAGCGGCGATGCGGCGGCGAGAAGGCTGGCGATGAGGGCGATTCTGAGAGGGCGGAACATGAGGGGATTCCTTGTGGTTGAGGGCTATTGGTATTCGACGGTGAGGGTGAAGGTGCCGGTGTAGGTGCCCGGCGGCTGGTTCGGATTGACGTGCAGGATCGCGCCGACATTGAAGCGGGTCAGGCCGGTGTCACGCAGGCGCTGGAGGCCGCGCCATTCGGTGTCATTGCCGCTGCCGGCACCGAAGAAGGTGTCGACACGCATGCGGTTGCCCGCACCATCCTCGATCCAGATCTGGCCGGGGTTCGAGATGGTGTAATAGCGGCGCGGCTCGCCGACGACGGTGAAGCGTGCGCGGTTGCCGGGCTCAAGGCATGTCAGCTCTGCTGAACAGACGCTGGAGAAATTGCTGCCGCGCCGGGTGCGCACCGTGCCAGCGTCGGTGAGGCTCGGCGCGATGACGCCAAAGTCCAGATCCTGGCGCTTGATGATGTTGAGGCCGTTGATGATGATCGCGCCGGCATTGCCCTCGAA